>NZ_JBNHGL010000090.1:0-10585 GCF_059091245.1 Arthrobacter sp. Y3225116 | reverse complement strand
GCCGGCCACCTGCGCGACGCCGGCCAGGCCGGCGAGGGCGCCCGCCAGCACCATCACCACGACGTAGCCCTTGGTGACGCTGATGCCGGCGGTGCGGGCGGCGTGCGGGTTGGAGCCGACCGCGCGCAGCTCGAAGCCAATGGTGGAGCGGTTGAGCAGCCACCAGCAAAAAACGGTGGCCAGGATGGCCACCACGAAGCCCCAGTGCAGCCGGAAGGTGTCGCCGAAGAGCGGCGGATACATGGCCGTGGCATCCAGTTGCGGGCTGATCGGGTTGGTGGAGCCCGGTCGCTGGAACGCCGGCATGGTCAGCAGGTACAGCACCAGGTTGATGGCCACGTAGTTGAGCATGATCGACAGGATCACCTCGTGGGCGCCGGTCTTGGCCTTCAGCAGGCCGACGAGGCCGCCCCACAGTGCGCCGCCGATGATGCCGGCGATGATGACCAGGAGCAGGTGCAGGCCCACCGGAAGGTGCCAGCTGAAGCCGACCCAGGCGGCCAGGGTGGCACCGATGATGATCTGGCCCTGCGCGCCGATGTTGAACAGTCCCGCGCGGAACGCCAGCGCCACGCCCAGGCCCGCGCAGATGAGCGGCGTGGCGACGGTCAGCGTCTGGGTCAAGGGGTAGATCATCCGGGCGAACGTGGCGCCCTCGAAGTTGAAGATCGAGCCTTGGAACAGGGCGGCGTAGGCGTTGGCGGCGGCCGTCCAGCCGGCAGCCAGCATGTCCTGCGGCCGGGCGAAGAAGTAGCTGGAGGTCCGCGCCACTTCCTCGTTCGTCAACGCGATCAGGATGCCGCCGGCGATCAGGGACAGGACGATGGCGAGGACAGCCACCAACGCGTTGCCGGAGACGATCCGCTGCATGACGGTCTGATGCGCGCGCAACTCGGGGTGCAGGCTCTCCCCCGTGGGCAACACGGCCGGCGGTGCCTGGGTGCCGTCGCCGAGGGCGGCAGCCGCCTCGAGCCGCTGCTCATCGCCCTCCGCCATGGGCGTTCCCGCGTGTTTCGACCGCTTCCCGTGCTTGCCGGACTCGTCCGCGCTCATTCCTCGCCTCCTTCGGCGTCTGTCTGCTGTACTTCGGCGTCCGTCCGGTGTGCCTGTGCTTCCTCGGCGCTCATGCCGGCCATCATCAGGCCCAGCTCGCCGCGCGAGGTGCCGGCGGGGACGATGCCCATCAGCCGACCCTGGTAGAGCACGGCGATCCGGTCGGCAAGTTCCAGCACCTCGTCCAGTTCGGTGGAAACGATCATCACCGGCGTGCCGACGTCGCGCTCGGCGACGATCCGCTTGTGCAGGAATTCGATGGAGCCTACGTCCACGCCGCGGGTGGGCTGGGAAGCGATAAACAGCTTCAACGGCCTGGACAGCTCCCGGGCCATGACCACCTTTTGCTGGTTTCCGCCGGAGAGCGTACCGGCCGCCGCCGCCGCGGACTGGGTGCGGACGTCGAACTCCGAGATGTACTGCTCGGCGTTTTGGGCGACCAGGGCCGGCTTCATGGCCAGGCCGCGGGCAAACGGCGGCTGGTCGTAGCGGTTGAGGATGAGGTTTTCGGCCACCGAGAAGGTCCCGACCAGGCCCTCGACGCTGCGGTCCTCCGGCACGAAACCGACGCCGGCCTCGATGATGTCCTTGACCTTGCGGCCCACCAGTTCGCGGCCTTCGAGCCTGATGGAGCCGGACACGTGGTCCTGCAGGCCCAGGATCGCCTCGGTCAGTTCGGTCTGCCCGTTGCCCTGGACGCCGGCTACCGCGAGGATCTCGCCGCGCGCGATGCCGAAACTGATGCCGTCCACCACGCGCTGGCCCGTGGCCGAGCGCACGGTGAGGTTCTCGACGGTGAAGGTTTCCTCGCCCGGCCGGGCGGGTTCCTTGTTGAGGGTCAGGCTGACGGCGCGGCCCACCATCATTTCCGCCAGTTCGGTCGTGGAGGCCGAGGGCGGCGCGTCGCCGATGACCTTGCCACGGCGAATGACCGTGATGATGTCCGAAACCGCCTTGACTTCGCGCAGCTTGTGGGAGATGAAGACGATGGCCTTGCCGTCGGCCTTGAGCTGGCCCATGATGCCCAGCAGCTCATCCGTTTCCTTGGGCGTCAGGACGGCGGTCGGCTCGTCCAGGATCAGCACTTCGGCGTCCCGGACCAGGGCCTTGATGATCTCGACCCGCTGCTGCACCCCGACCGGCAGGTCCTCGACCACAGCATCGGGATCCACCTCGAAACCGTATTGGTCGGAGATCTCCCTGATCCGGGCCCGGGTGTCCTCCAGGTTGAGTTGGCCGCCGGCCTTGGTCGCCTCGTTGCCCAGCGCCACGTTCTCGGCCACGGTGAACACCGGGACCAGCATGAAGTGCTGGTGCACCATGCCGATGCCGGCCGCCATGGCGTCCCCGGGGCCGTCGAAGGTCACGGGCTTGTCGTCGACCAGGATCTGGCCTTCGCTGGGCTCGTAAAGCCCGTAGAGGACGTTCATCAGCGTCGATTTCCCGGCGCCGTTTTCACCCAGCAGGCTGTGCACCTGTCCCGGCTGCACCACCAGGTCAATGTGGTCGTTGGCAACCAGGGAGCCGAATCGCTTGGTGATTCCCTTGAGCTCGAGTTTCAAACCCCAACCCACCTGTTCTTTGTCCGTAGGTACGACGGTCGTCATCCAGCGGCGCGGTGCCGGACGGTGCTGCTGCCCGGACGCTGTGCCTAGCCTAAACCGGTTCGGCCGATTACAGCGCGGACCGCCGCCCTCGGCACCGGTGTCCGGTACGGAGGGCGGCGGTCCGCTGCGTGCTTACTGCTGCGGGCTGGCCTTGGATTCGACCTTGATCTCGCCCGAGATGATCGACTCCTTGATGGTTTCCAGTTCCGACTTGGTCTCATCGGAAACCGCTGCGTCGAGGTCATGGAACGGGGCCAGTGCCACGCCGCCGTTCTCCAGGGTTCCGACATACGGGGAGCTGTCGAAGTTGCCCTCGGCGTCGGTCCGGACGACTTCCTCGACCGCGTTGCCCATCAGCTTCATCACCGAGGTGAGGATGAATTCCTCGGCCTTGCCGGCGGTCTCGTAGCCGTCGGAGTCAACCCAGACAACCTTGGCATCCTTGCCGTCGGCGTTGGCTTCGAGGACGGCGTCCAGCGTGCCCAGGCCCACCGGGCCGGCCACCGGCATGATGATGTCCGCGCCCTCGTTGATGAAGTTCAGGGTGTTGGTCTTGCCCTTGCCCTGGTCTTCGAAGTTGCCGACGAAGGTGCCGTTCTGGGCTTCCTTGTTCCAGCCGAGCAGTTCGACGTTGGCGTCCTTCTGCTCGTTGTAGTAGTCCACGCCGTCGGCGAAGCCGTCCATGAAGATGGTGACGGTGGGGATGTTCATGCCGCCGTAGGTGGCCACCTTGCCGGTCTCGCTGGTTGCGGCCGCGACGTAGCCGGCCAGGAACGCCGCCTGCGCCGTGTCGTAGATGATCGGCTTGACGTTGTCGCTGAACTCCGGGTCGTTGTAGTCGACGATCGCGAAGTTGGTCTCGGGGTTGGCCGCAGCCGCTTCCTTGGTCACGTCGCCCAGCAGGAAGCCGACCGTGAGGACCATGTCGCAGTTGGCCTGCACCATGGCATCCACGTTGGGACCGAAATCGGTCTCGGCCTGGGACTCGGCCTCGCGGATCTTGATGCCCAGCTCTTCCTCGGCCATCTTCAGGCCTTCGTAGCTCGACTGGTTGAACGAGCGGTCGTCGAATCCACCGGAGTCGGAGACGATGCAGCCGAGGTAGTCGGTGCCTCCCGCTGCCGGGCTGCCGCTGGCGCCGCCCTCTTGGGCCGGCGGTGCGCCGCAAGCGGTCAGAACCAGTGCGGACGCGCCCAGCACCGCGGCGGAGAGGCCGGTGCCGCGCTTAATCTTGCGCAGTGAAGTCTTCAATGTTCCTCCATAAAGAATGTCTGCCCCGCCACAGTTCAATGGTCGCTTCACAAGAAGTGCGGCGTTTGACTTGTACTCCGCGTGGCACAGCACCTGTCCTGCAGGTGCACAGTTGATGACCCTACAGTAGTTCCCGCGCGCCCCACCGGCGAAGCAATCGCTACCGGCGCGCGCAGATTGTTCAAAAGTTGTTACTTTTGGGTAGCACCGGCTGCCGTGTCCCGGTGACGCCGGGCGGCCAGCACGGCGGCCTTGGCCATGACGCGCACGCCCACGCCGATGGCGTGCTCGTCGGGAGCGTAGTCGCCGCGGTGCAGATCGAAGGTTTCGCCGCCCGGGCTCCGGGTGCCCAGCCGCATCATGGCGCCGGGCACTTCCTGGGTCATCCAGGCGAAGTCCTCCCCGCCCATCGACTGCGGCGTGAGGGTCACCGCGTCCTCCCCCAACTCGCTCCGGGCCGCCGCCTCGAGCAGCGTGGTTTCCCGCTCGGTGTTGATCACGGGAGGCACGCCGCGGATGTGTTCGAGCTTGACGTCCACGCCGAACGGTGCGGCCACCTGGTTCACCACCTCGTCCACCAGCTCGCCGGCGGCCTGCCAGGCTTCCCCGTCCAGGCAGCGCATGGTGCCGGCCATGTAGCCGACGGCCGGGATCGCGTTGGGGGCGGCGCCCGCCTGGATCTGCCCCCACACGAGCGAGACGGCGCTGCGGACATCGATCCGCCGGTTGATGACGGCGGGGACGCTGACGGCGATCTCGGCCAGCGCGAACACCAGGTCCTCCGTCAGGTGCGGGCGGGACGTGTGCCCGCCGCGCCCGCGCAGTTCTATCCGGATGGTGTCCGAGGCGGAGGTGATGGCGCCGATCCGGGTGCCGACCAGGCCGACGTCGATGCGCGGGTCGCAGTGCAGGGCCAGGATCCGCGGCAGCCCTTCCAGCACGCCCTGCTCGATGACGGCCAAAGCGCCGCCGGGCATGGTCTCCTCGGCCGGCTGGAAGATGACCCGCACGCGGGCGGACAGTTCGCCTTCCAGATCCAGTTTGCGCAGGACCAGCGCGACGCCGAGCATCACCGTGGTGTGGATGTCGTGTCCGCAGGCATGGCTGATGCCGGTGTTGACCGAGGCGTAGTCGAGGCCGGTTTCTTCCATGATCGGCAGGGCGTCGATGTCCGCGCGCAGCCCGATGGCCAGCGGGCCCTCCCCGACGTCGACGAACAGCCCGGTGCCGTCCAGCAATTGCGGTTCCAGTCCTGCGGCCGTCAGCCGCTCGGCCAGTTTCCGGGTGGTGAGGAATTCCTTGTGCGACAACTCGGGATGCTGGTGCAGGTCCCGCCGGAACCGCCGGAGTTCATCCAGCAGCGGCGATGCCCAGACGCCGATATTGAGATTGGCCAGCGGTGTTTCTGAAATCTTCTGCACACCTGCACTCTATCGATTTGGGCGACCTTCCGAGGACGGTCGCCGGCCTTGCACAGGACCAGGCTTTCGCCGCCGGTCGCCGGGTGCCATACGGACGCCTTAGAGGACGTCGGTGTCGCCGCTGGCCCTGAGGTGCTCGACGGCGGACTTCACCTTCTGCGCGTGTTCCTTGGTGGTCACCAGCAGCGCGTCCGGGGTGTCGACCACGACGACGTCGTCGATGCCGATCAGCGCGATCACGCGTTTGGTGTCGGATACCACGACGCCGGTGGCCGACTCCGCGAAGACCCTCGCCCCTTCGCCGAGGACCGTGAGCCCGGAGGTTTCGCTGGCGGTATTCAACCGCCCGATCGCGGCGAAGTCGCCCACGTCGTCCCAGGAGAAGGAACCGGGGATCATCGCCACGTCCCCGGCGGCCGCCGCGGGTTCGGCCACCGCGTAGTCGATCGCCGTCTTGGGCAGGTCCGGCCAGATCCTGCGCATCACCGCGCCGCGGGCCGGAGTGTCCCAGGCCTCGGCGATCTCGGTCAGGCCGGCAAAGAGTTCGGGTTCGTTGGTTTCCAAATGCTTCAGCAGCAGGTCCACCGGCGCCACGAACATGCCGGCGTTCCAGGAATATTCCCCCGTCGCCAGGTAGCCGCGGGCCACCTGCTCGTCGGGTTTCTCCACGAACTCGGCCACCGCCTGCGCGGAGGGCGCCCCGGGGACCTGCAGCGCCCCGGCGGAGCGGATGTACCCGAATCCGGTGGCCGGATGTGTCGGCGTGATCCCGATCGTGACGATGTAGCCCTCGGCCGCGGTGTGCACGGCCTCGCGAACCGCCTGCTGGAAGTCCTCCACCGGGGTGATCACCTGGTCCGCGGCGAAGGAGCCCATGATGATCCGCGGGTCCCGCCGGTACAGGATCGCCGCGGCGAGACCGATCGCCGCCGCCGAGTCCTTCGGCTCCGGCTCCAGCACCAGGTTCGCATCCTGAAGCTCGGGCAGCTGTGCGCAGACCGCCTGCCGGTGCAACTTGCCGGTTACCACCAGGGTCCGCCCCTGGCACAGCGGCTCGAGACGGGAATAGGTGGCGCGGATCAGCGTGGACCCGGAACCGGTCAGGTCGTGCAGGAACTTCGGCGCCGCCGCGCGGGACAGCGGCCACAACCGCGTCCCGGTCCCGCCGGCCGGAATAACTGCATGAAAACGGTCCAGCACGGCGTCGTCGTAGGCCGCATCCCGGCCTGCTGCTTGAGTGTTCACGCTCTCCACGGTAATCCAGCAACGTGGGTACCGCCTTCATCCTGCAGGCCGATTTCTGCCGTCGGGGTGGTTTGCCGGTGTCGTAACAGCGCAAACCGCCGCCCCGTCGGAATCCAGAGCCTGCGGGGCCGCGGACCGGCCTCACCCGCCCCGTGGAAGCCGGTGCGGCACGGACGGTTGAACCCGTGCTGTTAAGAAGGTCACACCCTGCTGTACCTGAATTGAATAAGCCCTCAGCGAAGCCTAGATTAGTCTTGAGCTATAGAGCGCTCTCGCACCGGCGTCAACTCTTGCGTGGAAGCCACGCTGCGCCTCTGCGATGCAGGGAGGGTAATTCAGTGTCGAAGACACCAGCAGGGACCTTATACCGCGGCCGTGAAGGCATGTGGTCTTGGGTAGGACACCGCATCACGGGCGTCGCAATCTTTTTCTTTCTCTTGGTACACGTGCTCGATACCGCGCTGGTCCGGGTATCCCCGGGCGCCTATGACGCCGTCATGGCCACGTACAAGAACCCGATCATGGCCATTCTGGAAGCCGGCCTGGTAGCGGCCATCGTCTACCACGCCTTTAACGGGCTTCGCGTCATCCTCATCGACTTCTGGAAGAAGGGGCCCAAGTACCAGGCCAAGCTTCTGTGGGGGGTTGTCGGCCTCTGGGTCGTCGTCATGATTCCGTTCCTCATCCGCCACCTCACGCTCGCTTTCACCGGGGGTCACTAACATGTCGGTCAACTCTGAAATCCAGGCCCCCCGCAGCGCCCGCATCGCTCCCGAGTACATGCGCAACAAGGGGCGCAAGGGCAACTTCGAACTGTACGCATGGCTGTTCATGCGGCTCTCCGGCCTCATCCTGGTGGTGCTGGTCTTTGGGCACCTGTTCGTCAACCTGATGGTGGGCGAAGGCGTCCACGCCATCGACTTCGGCTTTGTGGCCGGCAAGTGGGCCGACCCGTTCTGGCAGATCTGGGACCTGGCCATGCTGTGGCTGGCCATGCTGCACGGCACCAACGGCGTGCGGACCATCATCGAGGACTACGCGGAAAAGGACATCACCCGCTTCTGGTTCAAGATGGTCCTTTACGTAGCCTCTGCCGTCATCATCGTGCTCGGCACCCTGGTGATCTTCACCTTCGATCCGTGCCCGGCCAACGCCACCGCCGAGCTGCTGCCGTCGTTCTGCCCGGCACCCTAACCGTCCCCGCGACAGACCGCGGCGCCGTTGCCCGTCGTGAACCCCACACGGCGAAGAAAACCCAGTTTCAACAGAAAGAGCATCCAGTATGCAGGTCCATAAGTACGACGTCGTCATTGTCGGTGCCGGTGGCGCCGGTATGCGCGCCGCGATCGAATCAGGCCAGCGCGCGCACACCGCAGTACTGACCAAGCTGTACCCCACCCGTTCCCACACCGGCGCGGCCCAGGGCGGCATGTGCGCCGCACTGGCGAACGTCGAAGAGGACAACTGGGAATGGCACACCTTTGACACGATCAAGGGCGGCGACTACCTGGTTGACCAGGATGCCGCCGAAGTGATGGCCAAGGAAGCCATCGACGCGGTGCTGGATTTGGAAAAGATGGGCCTGCCGTTCAACCGGACGCCCGAGGGCAAGATCGACCAGCGCCGCTTCGGCGGACACACCCGCGACCACGGCAAGGCCCCGGTGCGCCGCGCCTGCTACGCCGCCGACCGCACCGGACACATGATCCTGCAGACCCTCTACCAAAACTGCGTCAAGCACAACGTTGAGTTCTACAACGAGTACTACGTGCTGGACCTGCTGCTGGTCGAGGAAGACGCCACCCGCGCGGACGGCACCCCCTACAAGCAGAAGCGCGTCGCGGGCGTCGTCAGCTATGATCTGGCCTCCGGCGAGCTCCACGTCTTCCAGGCCAAGTCCGTCATCTTCGCTTCGGGCGGCGTGGGCAAGGTCTTCAAGACCACCTCCAACGCGCACACCCTGACCGGCGACGGCATGGGCATCGCGTTCCGCCGCGGCCTGCCGCTGGAGGATATGGAGTTCGTCCAGTTCCACCCGACCGGCCTGGCCGGCCTGGGCATCCTGCTCTCCGAGGCCGCCCGCGGCGAAGGCGGAATCCTCCGCAACGCCGACGGTGAGCGCTTCATGGAGCGCTACGCCCCCACCATCAAGGACCTGGCGCCGCGTGACATCGTGGCCCGCTCCATGGCCCTGGAGGTCCGGGAAGGCCGCGGCTGCGGTCCGAACAAAGACTACGTGCTGCTGGACCTGACCCACTTGGAGCCGGCGCACATCGACGCGAAGCTGCCGGACATCACGGAGTTCGCGCGCACCTACCTCGGCGTCGAGCCCTACACCGAGCCGGTGCCGGTGTTCCCCACCGCCCACTACGCCATGGGTGGCATTCCCACCAACATCAAGGCCGAGGTGCTGCAGGACAACGACACCGTTGTGCCGGGCCTGTACGCCGCCGGCGAGGTGGCCTGCGTCTCCGTCCACGGCTCGAACCGGCTGGGAACCAACTCCCTGCTGGACATCAACGTCTTCGGCAAGCGCTCCGGCATCAACGCCGCCGAGTACGCCAAGACCGCGGACTTCGTCGAGCTGCCGGAGAACCCGGAGCTGTACACGATGGAGCTGCTCGAGACGGTGCGCGGCGGCACCGGTACCGAGCGGGTTGCCCAGATCCGCAAGGAACTGCAGGACATCATGGACGCCAACGTGCAGGTGTTCCGCGACGAGAAGTCCCTGACCGAGGCGCTGAACGTGATCGCTTCGCTGCGCGAGCGCTACAAGAACATCAGCGTCCAGGATAAGGGCAAGCGCTTCAACCTGGACCTGCTGGAGGCCGTGGAACTCGGCTTCCTGCTGGACATGGCCCAGGTGATGACCGTGGCGGCGCTGCACCGCACGGAGTCCCGCGGCGGACACTTCCGCGAGGACTACCCGGACCGCGACGACGAGAACTTCATGAAGCACTCCATGTGCTACCTGGACGTCGACGCCGTGACCGATCAGACGGCCGGCATCCGCATGGATACCAAACCCGTGGTATTCACGCGCTACGAACCGATGGTGAGGAAATACTGATGAGCACCGCGACCGAAATTCCCGAAGGACCGTCCAAGGTCGAGCTGGCTCCCGGTGTCGGCGGCGGCGGCGAGATCCCCAGCTTTGACATTACGCTGAAGGTCCGCCGCTACGATCCGGAAGTTTCCGAGGAAGCCCGCTGGGACGAGTTCAAGCTCACCATGTACGGCACGGACCGCGTGCTGGATGCCCTGCACAAGGTCAAGTGGGAGCATGACGGTTCCGTTTCCTTCCGCCGGTCCTGCGCCCACGGCGTCTGCGGCTCCGATGCGATGCGCATCAACGGCCGCAACCGGCTGGCCTGCAAGACGCTGCTGAAGGACCTGGACACGGCCAAGCCCATCACGGTGGAGCCGATCAAGGGCCTGCCGGTGGAGAAGGACCTGATCGTGGACATGGAGCCGTTCTTCCAGTCCTACCGCGAGATTATGCCGTTCCTGATCAACAATGGTCACGCGCCGACCCGCGAGCGGCTGCAGTCGCAGGAGGACCGCGAGCGGTTCGACGACACCACCAAGTGCATCCTCTGCGCCGCCTGCACCTCCTCCTGCCCGGTGTTCTGGACCGACGGCCAGTACTTCGGGCCGGCGGCGATCGTGAACGCGCACCGCTTCATCTTCGATTCCCGCGATGATGCCGGCGACATGCGCCTGGAGGTCCTCAACGACAAGGAAGGCGTGTGGCGCTGCCGCACTACCTTCAACTGCACCGAGGCCTGCCCCCGCGGCATCCAGGTGACCAAGGCGATCACCGAGGTCCGCCAGGCGATCCTGGCCCGCTCCGTGTAGCCAACCCGGGCGGTCCCTTCGGACTGCGCCGGCCGGTGGCGCCGATTCCTTCGGGAGTCGGCGCCACCGGCGATTAAGATTCCGGCAGGGCCCTCCGCCGGCGCAGGCCCCATGCCCGCTGCCGCAGCGACCGGCTGTCCCGCCCGCCGG
>NZ_JBNHGL010000089.1:0-10693 GCF_059091245.1 Arthrobacter sp. Y3225116 | reverse complement strand
GGCCGGCCCGGGCGCCGCAATGGGGCAGCACGGCGGACGACGGCGGCGGCCCGCCCGATTGACGCTGGCGTGCACCGCCGGTTAGGTTCAACAGCAGCCGGGCACGGAAGCCCGGACCCGAGCGTGGAGGACACAGATGGCGGAGTTCGTGCTGGCGATCGACCAGGGGACCACCTCCACGCGCGCGATTATTTTCGACCACGCCGGGACGCCGGTCTCCACCGGCCAGCGCGAGCACCGGCAGATTTTCCCGCAGCCGGGCTGGGTGGAGCACGACCCGGTCGAAATCTGGGACAACACCCGCGAGGTGGTGGGCACGGCGTTGTCCCGGGCCAGCCTGACCCGGCACGACATCGCCGCCGTCGGCATCACCAACCAGCGCGAAACCACGGTGGTGTGGGAGAAGAGCACCGGCCGGCCCGTCTACAACGCGATCGTCTGGCAGGACGTGCGCACGCAGCAGATCTGCGACGAACTGGCCGCCGACGGCGGGGTGGACCGCTTCCGCGAGCAGACCGGGCTGCCGCTGGCGCCCTACTTCGCCGGGACCAAGCTGGCCTGGATCCTGCGCAACGTGGCCGGGGCGCGGGAACGGGCCGAGGCCGGCGAGCTGCTGTTCGGCACCACCGACAGCTGGGTGCTGTGGAACCTAACCGGCGGGCCGGACGGCGGCACGCACGCCACCGACGTGACCAACGCCTCCCGCACCCTGTTCATGGACCTGCGCACGCTGCAGTGGGACCGGGAGATCCTGGACGCCTTCGGCGTGCCGGCCGCGATGCTGCCGGAGATCCGCTCCTCGTCCGAGCCCTATGCGACCGTGCACGGCTCGCAGCTGCTGCGGCACGTCCCGGTCGCGGGCATCCTCGGCGACCAGCAGGCGGCCACGTTCGGGCAGGCGGCCTTCAACCCCGGCGAGGCCAAGAACACGTACGGCACCGGGTGCTTCGTGCTGGTCAACACGGGCGAGGAGATCGTCAGGTCGTCGCACGGCCTGCTCACATCAGTGGGCTACCAGCTGGGCAAGGCGGCGCCGCACTATGTGCTGGAGGGGTCGATCGCCGTCGCAGGGTCGCTGATCCAGTGGCTGCGCGACAACCTGGGCCTAATCTCGTCCGCGCAGGAGGCGGAGCAACTGGCGGGCACGGTCGAGGACACCGGCGGCTGCTACTTCGTGCCCGCGTTCTCGGGCCTGTTCGCCCCGTACTGGCGGCAGGACGCCCGCGGCGCGCTGGTGGGCCTGACCCGCTTTGTGACCAAGGCGCACATTGCCCGGGCCGCGCTGGAGGCCACGGCCTTCCAAACCCGGGAAGTCCTGGACGCGGTGAACGCCGACGCCGCGGTGCCGCTGACCGGCCTCAAGGTCGACGGCGGGATGGTCGCCAACGATGCGCTGATGCAGTTCCAGGCGGACATCCTGGGCGTGCCCGTCATGCGGCCGCGGGTCACCGAGACGACGGCGCTGGGAGCGGCCTACGCCGCGGGCCTCGCCGTCGGATTCTGGGAGGACACGGACCAGCTGTCCCGGAACTGGGTGCAGGACAAGGTGTGGGAGCCGCAGATGCAGGCGGAGGAGCGGGAACGCAGGCTGCGTTTGTGGAAGAAAGCGGTCACCCGGACCCTCGACTGGGTCGACGACGATGTCCTGTGAACGTGCGGTAAAGTGGTCCCATGTTCGCACTGCTCCTTAGCTAGCCGCTGCCGCGGGGCCCAGGCCCTGCTTCAGCGGCCCGCCCCTCCGATGCCGAGGGGCTTTTGTGTGTCTAGGGGAGTCAGGCCAGTGCGCAGTACAGACAAGAGGACGAGGCAAGCACAGTGAGTACGCAGCCGGGAACGGAACAGCACGAGTACAGTTTCTCCGCCATGGAGGCCAAGTGGCAGGCCGTGTGGGAGGAACTTGATGTCTTCGCTCCCGCCGACGACGGTTCCCGCGAACGCCGCTACGTGCTGGACATGTTCCCCTACCCTTCCGGCGACCTGCACATGGGCCACGCCGAAGCCTTCGCCATGGGCGACGTCGTGGCACGCTACTGGCGGCTGAAGGGCTACGACGTCCTGCACCCGATCGGCTGGGACTCCTTCGGCCTGCCGGCCGAGAACGCCGCGATCCAGCGCAACGCCCACCCCAGCGAGTGGACCTACGCCAACATCGAAACCCAGGCGGCGTCCTTCAAGCGCTACGCGATCAGCGCCGACTGGTCGCGCCGGCTGCACACCTCCGACCCGGAGTACTACCGCTGGACCCAGTGGCTGTTCCTGCGGTTCTACGAGCGCGGCCTGGCCTACCGCAAGAACTCCCCGGTCAACTGGTGCCCCAAGGACCTGACCGTGCTGGCCAACGAACAGGTGGTCAACGGGGCCTGTGAACGCTGCGGCACGCCCGTGACCAAGAAGAGCCTGAACCAGTGGTACTTCAAGATCACCGAGTACGCCGACCGCCTGCTGGACGACATGGACGAGCTCAAGGGCCACTGGCCGGAGCGCGTGCTGGCGATGCAGCGCAACTGGATCGGCCGCTCCGAGGGCGCGCACGTCCGGTTCACGGTGGAGGAAGCGGGCGGACGCCCGGCGCAGGACGTCACGGTCTTCACCACCCGCCCGGACACCCTGAACGGCGCCACCTTCTTCGTGGTCGCGGCCGACGCGCACCTGGCGCTGGACCTGGTGGCCCCGGAGCACCACGATGCGCTGATGGCCTACCGGGAGCAGATCAAGGCACTCTCGGACATCGAGCGCCAGTCCACCGAACGCGAGAAGACCGGCGTGTTCCTGGGCCGCTACGCGATCAACCCGCTGAACGGCGAAAAGCTGCCGGTGTGGGCCGCCGACTACGTGCTGGCGGACTACGGGACCGGCGCCATCATGGCCGTCCCGGCGCACGACCAGCGCGACCTCGACTTCGCGAAGGCCTTCGACCTGCCGGTCCGCGCCGTCGTCGACACCGGGGAAGGGGACCCGGCCGAGACCGGGATCGCCACCAGCGGCGAAGGCACGCTGATCAATTCCGGCGAGCTGGACGGCCTATCCAAGACCGAGGCCATCGCCCGCGCCATCGACCTGGTGGAGGCGGCCGGCACCGGCGAGAAGACCGTGAACTTCCGGCTGCGCGACTGGCTGCTGTCCCGGCAGCGGTTCTGGGGCGCGCCGATCCCGATCGTCCACTGCGACGAGTGCGGCGAGGTTCCGGTTCCCGATGACCAGCTGCCCGTGCGGCTGCCCGACGACCTGCGCGGCGAAGCCTTGTCGCCCAAGGGCACCTCGCCGCTGGCCGCCGCCGCGGACTGGGTCAACACCGACTGCCCGAATTGCGGCAAGGCCGCCCGCCGGGACACCGACACCATGGACACCTTCGTGGATTCGTCCTGGTACTACCTGCGCTTCGCCTCCCCGGACTACGCCGAGGGCCCGTTCGAGAAGGACGCCGCGGCCCGCTGGCTGCCGGTGGACCAGTACGTCGGCGGCGTCGAGCACGCCATCCTGCACCTGCTCTACAGCCGGTTCTTCACCAAGGTGCTCAAGGACATGGGCCTGATCGATTTCGACGAGCCGTTCCGTGCGCTGCTGAACCAGGGCCAGGTGCTCAACGGCGGCAAGGCGATGAGCAAGTCGCTGGGCAACGGCGTGGACCTGGGCGAGCAGCTGGACAAGTTCGGCGTGGATGCCGTGCGCCTGACCATGATCTTCGCCTCGCCGCCCGAAGACGACGTGGACTGGGCGGACGTTTCGCCCTCCGGCTCGGCCAAGTTCCTGGCCCGCGCCTGGCGGCTGGGACAGGACGTCGCCTCCGCCCCGGGCACGGATTACGACGACGGCGACCGCGCCCTGCGCTCGGTCACCCACCGGACCGTTGCCGATGCGGCGGAACTGCTCGACGCCGGCAAGTTTAACGTGGTCATCGCCCGGCTGATGGAGCTGGTTAACGCCACCCGCAAGGCCATCGACGCCGGTCCGGGTGCCGCCGACCCGGCCGTCCGCGAGGCCACCGAGGCCGTTGCCATCATCCTGAGCCTGTTTGCCCCCTACACCGCGGAGGACCTCTGGGCCCGGCTGGGCCACGAACCGTCGGTGGTCAAGGCATCCTGGCCGGCAGTGGACCAGTCCCTGCTGGTGCAGGACACCGTGACGGCCGTGGTGCAGGTGGCCGGGAAGGTGCGCGACCGGCTGGAGGTGGCAGCCGACGTCGACGCGGACGAGCTGGAAAAGCTCGCCCTGGCCTCGCCGCAGATCATCCGGACCCTTGACGGCCGCGGAGTGCGCAAGGTGATTGTGCGCGCGCCGAAGCTGGTCAACATCGTGCCGGCCTGACCGGCGGCCCGGCCCCGATGAATTGGCTCGAGCACCTCGTACAGCGGTCCAAGCAGCTGCTGCATCAGCAGCAGCAGGCGCCTGCCCGGCCGGGGCAGCCGCCGCGGCACCGGGTCGCCGTCGTCACGGATTCGGCCGCCTCGCTGCCCGCGGACTGGGTCAACCAGCCGGACACCGCGGACTGGCTGCGGGTGGTGCCGATGCCGGTCATGATCTCCGGGCAGATTTACGGGGAAGGCGTCGACGACGTCGCGTCCGCCTTGGCGGTCGGGCTCGCCGAGGGGCGCGACATCAAGACGTCGCGCCCCTCGCCGGGGCTGCTGGAGCGGACCTACCGGGAGCTCGAAGACCTGGGCTTCGACGCGATCGTCTCCATCCACCTCTCGGCCGAGCTCTCCGGCACGATCGAAGCGGCGGGCCTGGCGGCCGACGGCGTGGGCATCCCGGTGGAAGTGGTGGACACGCGCAGCGCCGCGCTGGGTGAAGGATTCGCCGTCATCGACGCCGTCATCGCAGCGCAGAGCGGTCTCGACCGGCAGGCCGTGACGGAGCGAGCCAAGGCGGCGGCCGTGTGTTCCGACGTCTTCTTCTACGTGCCCAGCCTGGACCAGCTGCGCCGCGGCGGCCGGATTTCCGCCGCCTCCGGCCTGCTCGGCACCCTGCTGGCCATCAAGCCGCTGCTGGCCATCCGCGACGGTGCCATCCTGCCGCTGGAGAAGGTGCGGACCGCCGCCCGCGCCCAGGCCCGGCTGCAGCAGCTGGTGGTGCGCCGGATCGAGGAACTCGACTACGAACCCCGGGTGGCGGTGCACTACTTCGGCAACGAAACCGAGAGCCGGGCCATCGCGGAAACCCTGCAGCAGTACCTGAGCGACGAGGTGCTGCTGACCCCTGTTCCCTCGGTACTGGCCGCCCACACCGGCCTGGGCGTCGTCGCGGTGGTCGTCGGTCCGCCGACGCCGCCCCTGGATCTGCTCACGGTTGTAAACAATACGAGGAGTCCCCGTTAGATAACTGGCATGCACGGATATTCGTCGGACGGGAGTGGGCGGTTTCCGGAGTTTCCACCGGCATGTTTGTGTTTCGGCAATATGCTTTCCTCAAATGACATAAACGAGGAGATGCGATGGTGTCAAATTCACGCGGAACCAAACCCAAACCGATGTTCGAGAAAACTCAACACTGGACATCGGCGCTCTCTCGGGAAGCGGCTTTGGCAGCTATCGCCGAAGCGTTCGCATCGGAGGGTGGCCAGATCAACCGCGAAGGTGACTTGGTCCAAGTCCGAACTGGGTCAAATTGGCACTACCGTTTGTGGGGCAATTTGCTATCGCTGGGCCGAGACAAGGTGCCAGTCGGGATAGACATCCGAGCCCGACCGGCCCCGGACGGGAACGGTTCGGAAGTCGAAGCGCATGCTTTCGATACTTTTGGGCCGCGACTCACGGACGCTGTTTTCTTCGGCGCTCAGGAGACCTTCGAAGAGCGACTACAGGCCCTTATGGACAGAGCTACCAAGGCCACTGGTAGTACAAGGATCTGACGAGGGCATAAGCTCTCCCGCGACGACCAGGAGTGCGCCGCGGAGGCTTCACATTGGGAGACTAACCCCTACTTCACCTCGGGGGCCCGAGATCAACCTACATTGATCCGTTTTGGTCTTCTCGTTAGCAATAAGTACACACTCGATACGCAGGGGCGCCAGTAGAAGACGGCACATTCCAGGAAAGTACGCATACGCCGGCCCCCCACGCACTTGTCTAAGCCAGCCGGTATTGTCAGTGCCATAGGTCAGATGAAACCAGGAGGAACGGTGGGCGCAGGCCGTTACGTTTTGGCAGCGATCCTGAGCGTCCTCACGCTAGCCATTGCGGGATGCGGGTCCAGCGGTGCCGATGCCCAGCCTAGTGCCACGCAGGGGACGTCGGGCCGGTGGCATGTAAGCGTTCTCGGCCCACGAAGCGGGCCCTACGACGCATGCCTGGATGATCCAAGCATTGAAGAAACCATTCAGTCGCTCGACATGCCCTCGTCGCACTTGGGTATCAAACTCATCGCATCAGCGACGGAGAAGGATGCTCAGCGGATCGCAGACTGCCTGAGACAGACTCTGAAAACCGGCGAAGTGTCGGTCGACAGCCCAAGGTCCCAAGATCCAACCGGGTGAGCCTCCGCGCTTCATCTTTTGGGTAAATCCGCACTTACACCCTTACGTCTGCAAAGGCTCAAACGCGCCACCAAGGCTTTCCTATACAAGCACCCACTGGTGCATTTCGGGCCATTGCTGGCCATATTGATCCTGCTCCTTCTCAAATGCCATTCCCATTTGGATGCGCCCAGCACCCCCAGCATTGAACGGCCAGCAGTCTCATAACCCATGCGTTGACGGCCACTTGCGGATGAACTTTGATGGGCAGATGGGGACATCGAAGCGAAGGCGTCAACTGGCGGCGGGCGCCTGGGTCATTGGCTTGCTCTCTCTTGCCACGCTGGTGATGGCCTTGGTCTCCAGCCCTGATGACGGAGCGGAGATTGCATTCCGGATTGCCTGGGTGGTCTTCGGTATGACCATGGGGGCATTTGGTGTCCTGTCTTTGCTGCGAGGAACGCAAAAGGGCCGGCCGCTGGCGTTCGAACCGTTTCGGTGGCAGCTGATCATCACCGGCCTAGTCGCGGCCGTCGCGGCGACGGCGGTTGCATCGCAGCTGCTGGTTGACTCCGGCGACCTGCTCTCCGTCGCGTACTTTCCCTTGATAGTCGGCGGGCTGATCGGGCAGATGTTTCGGCCGGAGGGCACGCGGGCGGAATGGCTGGGAACCGATCGGCGTGGCTCCACCAAGACGTAGTGGTCAGGTTGAGGTGCAAGGATGGGCCCATGCATCCCGAAGCGCTGATCCTTCTCATCGTCGGCCTGGTACTGGTAGGGATCTCATCCGTCTTCGCCATTACACATCCCCGACGAGAAGGGGAGCCGTTCGGGCCGCAACGAAGGATGATGCTCGCCCTGTGCCTTACTGGAGGTCTGTGCATTGCGGCGTTCGCCATCATCTTCTTGACTGCTCTAACGGTTTGGAAGACGCCAATTTAGAGTTCGACGGAAGAATCTATTGGAGAGATTCTCCGTCTTCGTAAACGGCCCTCATACAAGAGACTTTCACCCGACTGAAGGCCGGCACCAGCTACAGGCTGTACGTGAAAGCCAATGCTGTCTCTGCCAACGGAAAGTTTAAGAAGTCTTCCTCCTCGGTCTCCAAGGTAGTGAAGACGGTTTCGGCTTCCGCGGTGAAGGTCGCCGCACCGGCGTCCGTCAAGACCTCGGCCGGGAAGGGCAGCGTCACGGTTTCGTGGAAGACGCCTGCCGTGACCGGCAAGGTGACCGGCTACACCGTCACGCTGAAGCAGGGAAAGAAAACGGTGAAGGTCTACACCACGACCAGCACCAAGGCGACGTTCACGAAGCTGAAGGCCAACACCAGCTACAAGGTGTACGTGAAAGCGAACGCGAAGTCCGTCAACGGGAAGGTCAAAAAGTCCTCTTCCACCGTCGCTAAGACTGTGAGGACGAAGAAGGCGCCGGCTGTTCCGGCGCCTCCGCGCGGCGGCGGGGTTGTCCCCATCAACCCCTCCGACAAAGTCTGCTGGACCGTTGACAAAAACGGCGCACAGATCCGCTGCCCGTAAGCCCTGCGGCCAAGCCAAGGAACACAAGGGCCTGCCCAGGCCAGCGACACAGAATCCCCCGGGAGGCAGCCTTACGCTCCTCGGGGGATTCTTCTCGTTACTGCTGCCTAATGAACGGCCGATAATGACCGTGTGAGGACTAAGAGGTAACCTCGCCTACCGCGGCAGAGAAGGCGGGAAGTCATTCGTAGCTACTCGCCTTCTTTATGTCCACCTTTAAGGACGAATAGTTGAGCAGCGACCTCCATGGACTAGTCGCTCATCTTTCCCGCCGCAGCACCAGCAGGTCAACGCGGCGGCGTAAACTGAGAAAACGATTTCATTCAAGGGGGAGAATATGAAGTACAAAAACGCGGCAGGGTTTTTCGTGAGCGGTATCAGCTTTATTTTGGCTGGTCCGCTAATTGTTTTCATTGCCCTGACGTTCGGAGCACGCGCGGCTTTCGCCGATCCCTCCGCTGAGCTGGGTGGCCTGTTCCTCGGTGTAACGGTTTTCGGAGGGCTACTTGGCATCGTGGGCTTGGTCTTGCTCGTTGGGTCGGTATACAGGGCTTTGGTGAAGATCGATGCCCTGCCGGTGATGCTCCAGTCCGCGGACCTGGAGAGCCGGTCGGTCGACCGTTGGTAAGCGATCCTTTGTGCATTCGGCCCTACCGCCTTTCCTGTTCCAAGAGAAGCGGCCTGAACGAGGTGGCCACTCAACCAGACGGGCGATTGTGAAGGGCTGCTTCGGGGCATGAGAGCGAAGGTTTGGACGGCGTCGCTGCTGGTGGCCGCTGTGGTCATGCTGGCCGGCTGCGGCTCCGATGAGGAGTCGGCTGCGACGGGCCACTGCGGCGGAGTAGCTTCCGTCAAAGACGGCGGCTTTTGGGACATCATCGCGCACACCCAGTCGGCCTCGGGGGGCAGCATTCAAAGGCAGACAGCCGCTCTCGAAGAGTGTCTGGCGAAGCTTCCCGCAGCAGAGATCGCTGAGTTCGACATGGAGTTCGCCCGACACCATGACGAACTCTATTCCTGGGATCTCTGGGGTGCGGCCTTCCTGGTGCAGAACGGCTGCGGGGACGACTGTTTCGAGTATTTTCGCAGCTGGGTTATCGCGCAGGGGCCGGATTACTTCGAGGCGGTCCGCGACGACCCGTCGGCCTTGGCAGATGGACGCCTGACCGATGAGGAAGAAGTTGCCGAGGCGGAACTGCTCTCCTACGTTGCCGCCGACACCTATGCATACCTCACGGGGCGACAGATGTGGGACGACTACCCGGACCACCCCGGCGTCTTCGACATCGACGAGCCCTCAGGCAAAAAGTGGGAGGAATCCGAGCTCGATGCCGTCTTCCCGGAGCTGACCCCGCTGCCGCTGGAATGACCCGGGCGCGGGTCTGAGACTAGATTCACCGATCAGCAGCTGGGGTCGCGGCCTAATCGGTGCGAAGAAATAAAGCGGGGTTTGGGGAAGGTGGAGCTGCCGGTCGCGCGACCGGGCAGGGGCGCGAGGGAGCGGGATCCTCCGTGTGCTTGTGGCGTTACTTCGTCACGGTCTTCGACGTCGCACCCGCTTGCCCGCGACGCTTCGCTGAATGTGACCCGGTACTGTTTTTTGGCAGCCCGCTTTACCTTGCCCGACGCCTTGCCGCCCTTCAGGTCCACAGTCTTGATGGTCTTCCATTGACTGCCGGACTTGACCTGGAACTTTGCCTTCTTGGCGTTATACGCGGTGAACTTCTCCGCCATTAAGCCGGAACAGTCTCAAATCAGCCACGGAACGGTCCTTTTCCTTTGATGTGCCGGTACAACGCTGCTACTAACCTTCCAGCGCAAGACTAGACGCGGTCATGATTCCAAGTGGAACTCAACCCGGTACCTCATGAACCGTATGTTTTTGGCAATGCACAGTGCCCGGCGAATCTTCAAATCGTCCTCTTGGGCAATGATTACGCCCTCAACGCTCTGACCGGGTTCGAGCAGGGCTTCCTGAACGAACCCCATATAGCGCTGGATTTGGCCGACGACGGCGTCGCTGGCTCGTCCCCGCTTTAGCTCAACGACGAGCAGCTTGGTTCGGTCCTTGCTGACCGCGAGAATGTCCATTGGCCCGGTGTCAGTGAGGTACTGCTGGCCCTTGAGCTGGCCGTCTTCCTCGTAGATGTCGTATTCCCGGCCCAATGTAGTGCTGCGCCAGTTGTGGACCAGGAAGTCTTCGAGCTGCTTCTCCATCTGAAACGCAAGCTGGTCTTCGACCTGCGAGGAGATTGCTTGTGCGATAGGTTGGGCCGGGTCTGCCAACTGTGTGAGGGCGGCAAGCTCTGCCGTGTGCGCGGTCAGTTGAAAGACCGTCATCATCGAGCCAGTAGAAGATGCCAGGGTCGGACTCATATCGTCCTTGTTCAGCGTTCCCTTCCAGTCGACCCGACGCCGGTGTGGAAGTTCGGTGCCGGGATGATACTCATAGGGCCCGGTGACAATGCCGTACTGGTAAGTCCGCCCTGGTTTCGGCGCAAGCACCATATCGCCTTCGCCTATCCCCTCACACGCGGCCCAGAGGTTGCCCATGGCAAGGCCGGCGGCTATGCGCGACTTGTCCGGGTACATGTTGAGGAACACACTGTTGGGACTGCCCCCGGTTTTGTTGACTCCTTGACCTAGCGAGCTGGTGCTCGTGGAAGGATGTTGACCATGCCCACGGCTTATGGGGCGGAGTTCCGCC
>NZ_JBNHGL010000088.1:0-11104 GCF_059091245.1 Arthrobacter sp. Y3225116 | reverse complement strand
GGCCAGCTCGCCGGCGAGCTCCCGGACCTGCTCGGCGGTCACGGCCTCGATCCGGGCGAGCGACTCGTCGATGTCCAGGAACTCCCCCGACACCAGTTCGGCCCGGCCCAGCCGCGACATCCGGGAACCGCTGTCTTCCAGGGCCATCACGATGCCGCCGGAAAGCTGGCCGACGGCCCGGCGCAGCTCGTCGGCGGAAATGCCGTCGGCCGCCAGCCGGTCGAGTTCGGCCCCGAGCAGGTCGATGACCTGGCCGGTCTTGGCCGGCGAACAACCGGCATACATGCCGAAGTAGCCCGCATCGGCGTAGGCGCCGGAGAACGAATAGGTGGCGTAGGCCAGGCCCCGTTTCTCCCGGATCTCCTGGAAGAGCCGGGAGGACATGCCCCCGCCCAGCACGGCATTGAGCACGCTCATGACGAAGCGGCGCTCGTCGGTGGCGTTGATGGACGGGCAGCCCATAACGATGTTGGCCTGCTCGACCGGGCGGCGGTGCACGTAGGTGCCGGCGACGGGGGCGATGGCCGCGGCCGCCGTCTCCCGCCTCGGCACCGGGACCGCACCGGCCTCGAGGTGCCAGCCGGCCGACTCCAGGGCGGCGAGCACCTGAGCACACACCGCGTCGTGGTCCAGTCCGCCGGCAGCGGTGACCACCAGCTCGTCGGGCCGGTAGTAGCGCTGGTAGTGGGCCCAGACCGAGTCGCGGGCGACCGCCTTGATCGCCTCCGGCGTCCCGCCGATCGGCCGGCCCAGTGGGTGCCCGCCGAGCACCGCCTCAACAAATTTTTCGTGGCACACGTCCGCGGGATCGTCATTGTCCATGGCGATCTCTTCGAGGATGACTCCGCGTTCCTGCTCCAGCTCCTGCGGGTCAAGGACCGCGGAGGTGATCATGTCGGCGATCACGTCGATGGCCATCGGCAGGTCCGAATCCAGGACGCGGGCGTAGTAGCACGTGCTTTCCTTGGCCGTGGCCGCATTGGATTCGCCGCCGGCCTCGTCGAAGGCGGAGGCGATGTCCAGCGCCGTCCGGCGCCTGGTGCCCTTGAAGAGCAGATGCTCCAGAAAGTGGGTCGAGCCGTGTTGGCCCGCGGCTTCATCCCGCGAGCCAACACCAACCCAGAATCCGATCGTCGCCGACCGCTGGCCGGGCATCGCTTCGGTCAGCACCCGCACTCCCCCGGGCAGCACCGAGCGGCGCACGATGGCGCCGCCCGGTTCGCCGTGGACCAGTGTGGGGTCCGACCCGCCGAGCTCGGTGGCGTCGGCATGCTGCATGCTGCCGACCAGCGGCAGGGCGACGACGGTCATGCTTACTCGGCCACGGCCTCTTCGGCCGACGCCTCGTCGGCTGCCGCGTCCTCGGCCACCACGGGGGCGAGGGACAGCTTGCCGCGGTCGTCGATCTTGGTGATCTCGACCTGGACCTTCTGGCCCACCGACACCACGTCGTCGACGTTGTCCACGCGCTTGCCGCCGGCCAGCTTGCGCAGCTCGGAGATGTGCAGCAGGCCGTCCTTGCCCGGGGTCAGCGACACGAAGGCACCGAAGGTGGTGGTCTTCACGACCGTGCCCAGGTAGCGCTCGCCCACCTCGGGGATCTGCGGGTTGGCGATCGCGTTGACGGCGGCGCGGGCGGCTTCGGCGGCCGCACCGTCGGTCGCGCCGATCAGCACGGTGCCGTCGTCCTCGATGGAGATGTCCGCGCCGGTGTCTTCCTGGATCTGGTTGATCATCTTGCCCTTGGGGCCGATGACCTCGCCGATCTTGTCCACCGGGATCTTGACCGAGATGATCCGCGGGGCGAATTCGCTCATTTCGTCCGGCTGGTCGATCGCGGCATTGATCACGCCGAGGATGTGAAGCCGTGCCTCGCGGGCCTGCTTCAGGGCGGCGGCCAGCACGGACGCCGGGATGCCGTCGAGCTTGGTGTCGAGCTGGATGGCGGTAACGAACTCCGAGGTACCGGCGACCTTGAAGTCCATGTCGCCCATGGCATCCTCGGCGCCCAGGATGTCGGTGAGCGCCGCGTAGCGGGTTTCACCGTCGACCTGGTCGGAGACAAGTCCCATGGCGATGCCGGCCACCGGGGCCTTCAGCGGCACGCCGGCGTTGAGCAGGGACAGGGTGGAGGCGCAGACCGAGCCCATGGAGGTGGAGCCGTTGGAGCTCAGCGCCTCGGAGACCTGGCGGATGGCGTACGGGAACTCTTCACGCGACGGCAGCACCGGCACCAGGGCGCGCTCGGCCAGCGCGCCGTGGCCGATTTCGCGGCGCTTGGGCGAGCCCACGCGGCCGGTCTCACCGGTGGAGTACGGCGGGAAGTTGTAGTTGTGCATGTAGCGCTTGCGCGTCACCGGCGACAGCGAATCGATCTGCTGTTCCATCTTCAGCATGTTCAGCGTGGTGACGCCCAGGATCTGGGTTTCGCCGCGCTCGAAGATGGCCGAGCCGTGGACGCGGGGCAGGACCTCGACCTCGGCCGTCAGCTTGCGGATGTCGCTCAGCCCGCGGCCGTCGATGCGCACCTGCTCGGTGAGGATCCGCTGGCGGACAACCTTCTTGGTCACGGCGTTGAAGGCCGCGGAAATTTCCTTCTCGCGACCGGCGAATTCCGCCGTTTCGGTGCCGGCCAGCTGCGCCAGGATCTCGGCCTTGAAGGCGTCTGCGGCCTCGTTGCGCTGCTGCTTGTCGCCGATCGAGAAGATTTCCGTCAGCTTGGCAGCTGCGGCGGACTCCACAGCGGCGAAGGCATCGTCCTCGTAGTCCTTGAAGATCGGGAATTCGACCGTCGGCTTGGCCGCGCGGGCGGCCAGGTCGGACTGGGCCTCGCACAGCGCCCGGATGAACGGCTTGGCGGCCTCGAGGCCCTCGGCCACGACCTCTTCGGTGGGCGCGGTGGCGCCCTCTTCCTTGATCAGGTTCCAGGCGTTGTCGGTGGCCTCAGCCTCGACCATCATGATGGCGATGTCGTTGCCGGCGGCGATGCGCCCGGCCACCACCATGCTGAACACGGCGCGCTCCAGTTCGGAGTGCTTCGGGAAGGCCACCCACTGGCCGTCCACGAGCGCCACGCGGACGCCGCCGATCGGGCCGGAGAACGGCAGGCCGCTCAGCTGGGTGGACATGGAGGAGGCGTTGATCGCGACGACGTCGTACATGACGTCGGGATTGATGGCCAACACGGTCACCACTACCTGGACCTCGTTGCGCAGCCCCTTGACGAAGGCGGGGCGCAGCGGGCGGTCCATCAGGCGGCAGGCCAGGATCGCTTCGGTGGACGGGCGGCCTTCGCGGCGGAAGAACGAGCCCGGGATGCGGCCGGCGGCGTACATCCGCTCTTCCACGTCGACGGTCAGCGGGAAGAAGTCGAAGCCTTCGCGCGGGGACTTGCCCGCCGTGGTGGCGGAGAGCAGCGCGGTGTCTTCGTCGATGTAGACCATCGCCGAGCCGGCCGCCTGCTGGGCCACGCGGCCGGTTTCGAACCGGACCACGCGCTGGCCGAACCGGCCGTTGTCGATGACAGCTTCTGAGTACTGAATTTCGGGACCCTCCAAGAGAGTCACCTCCGTTTCTTCGAGTGCGGAGGCTGCCGGTATCTGCCCAAACCTGCGAGGCCGTTTCACGGCCAGCCTGCCTGTACGCCACCCGGTCTTCGATCGAGACCTACGGGCAAGCCCCCAAGGGGCGTCCCGGAAGCCACTACCGAGGACCGCGAATGCCGCGATACCGAAAGTCTCCAGTTGATGTAGTTGTCGGCCGGCGGTCTCCCGGCGGCCGTGCTCCTGCCGCGCCGCAAACCGGCGCGGTAGGAAAAAGGCGGCTCTCCTGTCCCCTTTGGCAGTGGACGGAAGAGCCGCCTCCGTCACTGACTAGCGGCGCAGGCCGAGGCGCTCGATGAGCGAACGGTAGCGCGTGATGTCGGTGTCACGCAGGTAGGTGAGCATGCGACGACGGCGGCCGACCAGTGCCATGAGGCCCCGGCGGGTGTGGTGGTCGTGCTTGTGCATCTTCAGGTGTTCCGTCAGGTCGGAGATGCGACGGGACAGAACAGCGATCTGAACCTCGGGAGAACCCGTGTCGCCCTCGTGCGTGGCGTATTCCTTGATGATTTCCTGCTTGAGCGCGGCGTCTAATGCCACAGTAACTCCTAGAAGTTGTGCCGTGAGGCCCGAGTCAGCACTTCGCTGCCGGGGGCTCCGCAGTCTCCGCCGGCCGCCAGAGGCTTGCCGGCAGCAGAGCACGGAGGGATACAGCCGCCACGGACCGCAGCCGAATCCATCGGCCAGTTTACCTGTTGCGGGCTTAGTCTGTCGAAAGCAGGCTTCGGGTACGCACCACGTCGTCGCGCATTTGCGCGATCAGGGCCTCGGGACCGGTGTAGGCCACCATGCCGCGCAGGCGTTCCACGAACTCGACCACCACCTGCTGCCCATAGAGATCGAAGTCGTCCGTGTCCTCCTGCGGCCGGTCGATGACGTGCGCCTCGACCCGGCGGCTGGCACCCTCGAAGGTCGGATTCGAGCCCACCGAGATGGCGGCCGGCCACCTGGTGCCGTGCTGGTCCACCAGCCAGCCGGCGTAGACGCCGTCGCCGGGGATCATGCCCGTTGCATGCTTGGACAGGTTCGCGGTGGGAAAACCCAGTTCGCGGCCGCGGGCGTCGCCGTGCACCACTTCGCCGCGCATCCGGTGGGGGCGTCCGAGCACCTCCGCCGCCGTGGCGACATCTCCGGCGGCGAGGGCTTCCCGGACCCAGGACGACGAGTAGCGGCGGCCGCCGCCGGCGGCGTCGAGGTCCGCATCGGTCTCATATTCGTCGACGACCTCGACGGTGAAGCCGAACTGCCGGCCCAGTTCCTGCATGGTGTTCAGGTCGCCGGCGTTGTTCTTCCCGAACCGGGTGTCATGGCCGATCACGACGGCGGTGGCGCCGAGGGTCTCCACGAAGACTTTGCGGACGAACTCCTCAGGGGTTTCGCCGGCCAGTTCCAGCGTGTAGGTCATCATCAGCAGCCCGTCCAGGCCGCTGGCCTCCAGCGCCTCGACCCGGTCCTGCAGTCCCATGATCAGCTGCGGGGCGGCGTCCGGTCGATGGACCTGGGAAGGATGCGGATCGAAAGAAATCGCCACCGCCCGCGTCCCGCGGGCGGAAGCGGTCTCCACCAGGCGGCGCAGCACCTGCTGGTGGCCGCGGTGGACGCCGTCGAAATTTCCCAGTGTCACCACTGACGGACCATAGCCGCGGGGTACGTCGGCCAGGTCTTTCCAGTAGTGCACAGTAAACTCCTCGTCGATCGGGGCCTTCAGCGGGTGCGGCCCCGTCGCCGGGACCCCTTCCATTATGGACGACCTTCGGGGGGCTTCGGGCCCGCCGCCGGCCGGTGCCGCCACAGCCACCACAGGCCGATGACCGGCAGCAGCAGGGGGATGTATCCGTAGCCCTTGCCGAAGCCGGACCACACCGTGTCCTGCGGAAGCAGCTGGGGATCCAGCACGCTCAGCAGCCCGACGGCCAGGACTCCCACGAGTTCGATGCTCACGGCGGCCACCGACAGCCAGTAGGAGCGGGTGCCGGACCTGGCCAGCGTAACGGTCGCCAGGATGTACACGACGGCGGCGAAGGCGGACAGCAGGTAGGCCACCGGCGCTTCCGAAAACTTGGTGGCTATCTGGTAGCCAGCCCGGGCGGTGGCGGAGAGCGCGAAGACCCCGTAGACCGCCACCAGGAGCCGCCCGGGACCGGTGGCGCGGCCGGCGGCGGCGTTCACGTCCCGGGTGTGCCTGGCCCGTTGTTGTTCCTGGCCGGATTTCATACGGCGATCGCTCCGTCCCAAATTTGTTCCATTCTCACCAGCATCACGAAGACCGTGAGTCCCGCCGCCCCCAGCACCACGTTGCTCCAACGGCTGCGGTCCATGATGGCCCACCAGAAGGCTGCTACCGGAACCAGCAAGGCGGTGATCAGATAGCCCCAGAATTCCCAGGTTTCCCCGCTGACGGGCTCACCGGAAGCCTGTCTGATGATACCGGCCGCCCCGTAGACGAGCAGAAACAGCTCCACCGCGGCGACCGAGAGAATCGTGACGTCGTTGGGACCGTGTTTCAGGACGGCGGCAACCACGCAGACGACGGCGGCAAGCAGGGTGACCACCGTGCCGGCGATGAAAAAACCGTCGATGATCACTGTGCTTCCGCCTCGTTTCCCGGTGCGAACACCAGCAGGGGCCTGGCTTGCGCATCGTTATCTTCCAGCAGCGCCACCAGCGATCCGTCCGGGGCGAACGCCGCCGTCGCGCCGGCTGCTCCCCCGGCCGGAATGCGACGGCCGTGCGAGACGTCGTCGGCCTCGGTGGCGCTGAGTTCCCGGACCGGGAACAGCACCCGGGCGGCCTCGTCCAGGCCCGTCATCTGCAGGTCCTCGGCCAGTTCATCCAGCGTGGCTGCGTCTTCGATCCGGAACGGACCTACACGGGTCCGGCGCAGGGCCGTCAGGTGCCCGCCGACGCCCAGCCGCTGCCCGAGGTCGCGGGCCAGGGCCCGGATGTAGGTGCCCGACGAGCATTCGACGGTGACGTCCACGTCCTGCACCTTCCCGCCGCGGCCGCGGCGGATGCCGTGCACCTCGAACCTGTGGATCGTGACCGGCCGGGCGGCCAACACCACGTCCTGTCCGGCGCGCACGCGCGCGTAGGACCGCTGGCCGTTGACCTTGATGGCCGAGACGCTGCTCGGCACCTGCAGGATCTCCCCGGTCAGTTCGGCGACGCCGTCCCTGATCTGCTGTTCCGTCACCGCCGCGGCGATGGTTTCCGCGGTGACGTCGCCCTCGGCGTCGTCGGTCACCGTCGACTGGCCCAGCCGGATGGTCGCATCATACGTCTTGGGGGCGCCGACGATGTAGGTCAGCAGCCGGGTGGCCTTATTGACGCCGACCACCAGCACGCCCGTGGCCATGGGGTCCAGGGTGCCGGCGTGGCCGACCTTCCGCGTTCCGGCCAGGCGGCGCATGCGCCCGACAACGTCGTGGCTGGTCCACCCCTGCGGCTTGTCGACGAGTATCAATCCGGAACGGAGCAGGCCAGAAGTCACGCCTTTCAGTATATGGCGTCCCGGGAACACGGCCGGTCGGGGCTTAAAGCGTGCATCGTTGACAGCCTCCGGGGGCTGCAATATTTTGAGCACATTGCGTGCCGTCGATGCGGCCTCCCAGGGATCTCAGCAGGCCAGCGGCACAGTCGCCTCTTCGGCATCACTTGCCCTTGTTCTCCGGCCACTCCGCCCGCCCGCGTGCCGTCCGGGGTGCCCCGCGGCTCTCTTCAGGAGCTTCATCGTGAAAAAACCATCGCTGTATCTCGCCCTTCCCCTGGCGCTCGGACTTGCGTTCGGCACCGGACTGGCGCCGTCATCGGCCCACCGGGAGAGCCCGGAGCCTCCGTCGGCGACCGTGCTGGCCGAGGGGCTGCAATCGCCGCTGAGTCTTGCGGCCGGCCGGCACGGCCTGTTCGTAACACAGAACTTCGCCGGCATCCTGAACCGGATCAAGCGCCAGGGCGATCCCGAAGTCTTGTACCGCTCCGGCGGCCCCCAGGTCGCGTCCGCCTCCCTTTACAGGCACACGCTCTACTTCTCCGAGGGCACCGGTGCCGGCGGCATGGACGGGCTGCCGAACGTGCAGTGGATCAAGTCGTTGGACCTGCACGACGACGAGGCCGCGCCGAAGAAGATCGCCGACGTGGCGGCGTATGAGAAGAAGCACAACCCGGACGGCCGCGTCACCTACGGCTTCCGCCATGTGGAGGACCGGCAGTGCCTGGACAAGATTCCGGAGGGGATCCCGGCCAAGTACAAGGGCAACGTCGACTCCAACGCCTATGCCACGGCCGCGAACAGGCACAGCATTTATGTCGCCGACGCCGGCGGCAACGCCATCCTGAAGGTCGACAAGGACAGCAAGCGGGTCAGCACTGTAGCGGTGCTGCCGCCGGCATCCTTCCGGGTCACCGCTGCCCTGGCGGCAGGCATGGGCCTGCCGGATTGCGTGGTCGGCCAGAAGTACTACCTGGAGCCGGTGCCCACGGACGTGGAGTTCGGCCGGCACGGCTGGCTGTACGTCACCTCGCTGCCGGGCGGTCCCGAAGACGGGAGCATCGGCGCGCTGGGGCGCGTCTTCAAGGTCCATGCCCACACCGGGGAGGTCGTGCAGCTGGCGGGGGGCCTGTCCGGCGCCACCAACCTGGCGGTCAGCTCACGCGGCGACATCTACATTGCCGAGATGTTCGGCAACAAGATCTCCGTGCTGAAGAAGGGCCACGACAAGGTGCGGACGTTCTTCGAGACCACCACCCCGGGTGCGCTGGAGATCCGCGGCGACCGGCTCTACGCGACGACGAATGCGCTGCCTGACTTCACCGGGAAGACACCGCCCGCCGGCGAGGTCATCAAGATCCGGCTGCACTGATCCGCGGCTGCCGATACCGGAAAAGGGTAGGCCGCCTGCGCACAGCAGGCGGCCCACCCTTTGGTGCGACGGCCGTCGGGCCGCGGCGGTCGTTAGTGGGCGCGGAAGCCGCTATTCCGGACGCGTTCCGGGGCCGGCGTCGTCCTCGTCCTCGTCTTCGGGCTTGCGGTACGGGTCCTCGTCGCCGGCGAAGGCGGCGCCTTCGGCCAGGGCCGCCACCTCGGCGTCCTTGGCCTTCGCGGCCCGTAACAGCTCCTCCAGGTGGCTGGCGTTCACCGGGATCTCGTCCGCGACGAACTCCAGCGTGGGCGTGAGCCGGGCGGTGATGTTCCGGCCCACTTCCGCCCGCAGGACGCCCTTGGCGGACTCAAGTGCCTTGCGGGTGCCGTCCTGCTCTTCGGCGTCGCCGAACACCGTGTAGTAGACGGTGGCGTGCTGCAGGTCGTTGGTCACCCGGGCGTCCGTGATGGTCACAAATCCCAAGCGGGGATCCTTGACCCGGCGCTCGAGCGCCTGGGCCACCACAACTTTGATCCGGTCGGCCATCTTGGCGGCGCGTGCTGGGTCTGCCATGACCCCTCCTCAATTCTCGTGTTGATGGCGGAACAGCGGGCGCCCGGCGGCGATGCCACCGGACGCCCGCTGCAGGCCGACTGCTAGACGCGCGGCTTTTCGCGCATTTCGAAGGTCTCGATGATGTCGCCTTCCTTGAGGTCGTTGAACGACCCAAGTCCAATACCACATTCGAATCCTTCGCGGACCTCGGTCGCGTCGTCCTTGAACCGCTTGAGCGAGTCAACGGTGAGGTTCTCGCCGATGATCTTGCCGTCGCGGGTGACACGCGCCTTGGTGTTGCGGCGGATCGTGCCCGAGCGGACGATGGAGCCGGCGATGTTTCCGAACTTGGAGGAACGGAAGATCTCGCGGATCTCGGCCGTGCCCAGCTGTGCCTCTTCGTACTCCGGCTTCAGCATGCCCTTCAGCGCGAGCTCGATGTCATCGATCGCCGCGTAGATGACCGAGTAGAAGCGCATGTCCACGCCCTCGCGGTCGGCCAGTTCGGCCACCCGCTCGGCCGGCTTGACGTTGAAGCCGATGATGATGGCGTTGTCCACGGTGGCCAGGTTGACGTCGTTCTGCGTGATGGCACCGACACCGCGGTGGATAACGCGCAGCTGGACATCCTCGCCCACATCGATCTTGAGCAGCGAGTCTTCCAGCGCCTCCACGGCACCGGACACGTCGCCCTTGAGGATGAGGTTGAGGGTGTCGACCTTGCCCTCGGCCACGGCCTTGTCGAAGTCCTCGAGGCTGATGCGCTTGCGGCGCTTGGCCAGGGCTGCGTTGCGGTCCGCGGCTTCACGCTTCTCGGCGATCTGGCGGGCGGTCCGCTCGTCGTCGGTCACCAGGAAGGTGTCGCCGGCACGCGGGACGGTGGACAGACCCAGCACCTGGACCGGACGCGACGGTTCGGCCTCGGTGACGGATGCGCCGTCTTCATCGAACATGGCACGGACGCGGCCGTGCGCGCTGCCGGTGACGATGGCGTCGCCCACCCGCAGCGTTCCGGACTGGACCAGTACGGTCGCCACGGCGCCGCGGCCCTTGTCCAGGTTCGCCTCGATCGCGATGCCGCGGGCGTCCTTGTTCGGGTTGGCCCGCAGGTCCAGCGCCGCGTCGGCGGTCAGCAGCACGGCCGAGAGGAGATCCTCGATGTGCAGGCCCTCGCGTGCCGAGACGTCCACGAACATGGTGTCGCCGCCGTACTCCTCCGGAACCAGGCCGTACTCGGTCAGCTGGCCGCGGATCTTCTCCGGGTTGGCGCCTTCCTTGTCGATCTTGTTCACGGCGACGACGATGGGCACGCCGGCAGCCTGCGCGTGGTTCAGCGCTTCCACGGTCTGCGGCATGACGCCGTCGTCCGCGGCCACCACCAGGATGGCGATGTCGGTGACCTTCGCGCCACGGGCACGCATGGCGGTGAACGCCTCGTGGCCCGGGGTGTCGATGAAGGTGATCTTCCGGTCCCGGTCATCGTGCTGGAAGTCGATCTGGTAGGCGCCGATGTGCTGGGTAATGCCGCCGTGTTCGCCTTCGCCCACCCGGGTGTTGCGGATGGCGTCCAGCAGGCGGGTCTTACCGTGGTCCACGTGGCCCATGACCGTCACGACGGCGGGGCGCCGCTCGAGGTCGGCTTCGCCCTCGGCCTCGAGTTCGGCGTCGAGGTCGATGTCGAACGAGTCAAGCAGTTCGCGCTCTTCGTCCTCCGGGGAGACGACCTGGATCTTGTAGCCCAGTTCAACGCCCAGCAGCTCGAAGGTGTCCTCGTCCAGCGACTGCGTGGCGGTGGCCATCTCGCCGAGGTGGAACAGGACGGTCACCAGCGCTGCCGGATTCGCCTCGATCTTGTCGGCGAAGTCGGTGATGGAGGAGCCGCGGCGCAGCCGGACAACGGTGCTGCCGTCGCCGCGGGGTACCGAGACGCCGCCCAGCGACGGTGCGCTCATCTGCTCCAGTTCCTGGCGCTTGGCGCGCTTGGACTTGCGCTGCTTGCCGCGGCCGGCCCGGTGATTGTGGCACCGAACCACCTGTCCTTCCTCGACAGCGTCATCATCCAGGCGATGATGCCGCGCAAGGTGGCCT
>NZ_JBNHGL010000087.1:0-11175 GCF_059091245.1 Arthrobacter sp. Y3225116 | reverse complement strand
GCCGCGGGCGCCGGGTTCGGCGCCCGCGGCCCGGTACTTAACCCCGCGTCGAACTCTCGCTTAATAAAAGATTGAATTGTCCTTTGTACCGTTGACCGCCCATGGGGCTTGTGTGATGCTTAACTCAGTCTTTGTGTAGGTGTGGTTTTCATGCTCGCAAGACGTGTTGCGAGTGTGAAGCTCCACGGCGTCCGGCCCGCAGGCCGTGTCGTTTGGATCTTCCACGGAGTAACCGGGTTGGTACGAGGTGTGCCGGCTTGTTTTTGTTCCACGATGAGGAGATGTAAATGGCACAGGGGACCGTTAAGTGGTTTAACGCGGAAAAGGGCTTCGGCTTCATCACACCGGATGAGGCCGACGGCGACGTCTTCGTTCACTACTCTGAAATCCAGTCGGGCGGGTTCAAGACCCTCGACGAAAACCAGCGCGTGAGCTTCGAGATCGGCCAGGGCGCCAAGGGCCCCCAGGCCACCGGCGTCACTGTCATCTAGCTTCGGCTTGGCAGGGCGGGCCGTCCACGGCACCGCACCGCACACAGAACCCCTCCGATGCCGTCGGAGGGGTTCTGTTTTTCCGGCAGAGGATTTCACGGCGTCAGGCGGGCAGCTTCGGCGGTCCCAGCCGGACCACGTCTCCGCCCAATGCGCGCAGGCGCTCGTCGAACCGCTCGTATCCCCGGTCAATGTGCTCCACGCCGTGGACCTCGGTGGTGCCGTCGGCCACCAGCCCCGCGATCACCAGCGCGGCTCCGGCTCGGATGTCGTTGGCCTCGACCGGTGCGCCGGAGAGCTGCGGCACCCCCTTGATCAGCGCGTGGTGCCCGTCCAGCCGCACCACCGCTCCCAGCCGGGCCAATTCGGAGGTGAAACCCCAGCGCGCCTCAAACACGTTTTCCGTCACCATGCCGTGCCCGTCGGCCACGGCATTCAGCGCGACGACGAACGGCTGCAGGTCCGTGGGAAATCCGGGGTACGGCAGCGTGGAGACGTTGATCGGCCGCGGGCGCTCCGGTCCTTCCACCGTGAAGCCGTCGTCCCTGCTGGTAATCCGGCAGCCGGCCTGTTCCAGCTTGTCCAGGACCACGGCCAGGTGGCCGGGATTGGACCTGGCCACGTCCACGGTTCCCCCGGTGACGGCAGCGGCGAAGGCCCACGTCCCGGCGACGATCCGGTCCGGCACGGTGCTGTGGCGCACGGGCTGCAGGCCCTCCACGCCGGTGATGACCAGCGTGGGCGAGCCGATCCCTTCGATCCGGGCGCCCATCGAGACCAGCAGGTCCGCGATGTCGGTGATCTCCGGTTCCCGCGCCGCGTTGTCGATCACCGTCACTCCCCGGGCCAGGGTCGCGGCCATCATCAGGTTTTCGGTGGCGCCGACCGACGGATACGGCAGGCGGTGGTGGGTCCCGTGCAGCCCCTGCGGCGCCTTGGCCACGAGGTAGCCGTGGTCGATGCTGATGTGGGCGCCCATCTGTTCCAGCCCGGCCCGGTGCATGTCCAGGCCGCGGCTGCCGATGGCGTCTCCCCCGGGCAGTGCCACTTCCGCCTGCCGGCAGCGTGCCACGAGCGGGCCGAGCACGGAAATGGAGGCGCGCATGGCGCGGACCAGGTCGTAGTCTGCCTGGTGCGCCGGCTCGGCCGGGACGTCGATGTGGACGCTGGCGGCGTCGACGTCGTAGTCCACCGCGCAGCCGAGCCGGCGCAGCAGTTCCGACATGATCCAGACGTCCTGGATGTCCGGCACATTCGTGATCGTGGAACGGCCCTGGGCCAACAGCACCGCGGCCATCAGCTTCAGGACGCTGTTCTTGGCGCCGGGAACCTCCACCCGCCCGTTGAGCGAGCTGGGGCCGTGCACCACGATCACGTTTTCCATGGAAACCATCCTAAGGTTGAGCCGGGACTGCGCCGGTTGTACACGGCTGTGCCGGTTAAAGGCGGGCGGCGCGGCTCCGGAGAGCCGCGCCGCCCATGGGTCTTTAGCGCCAGGTGCCGATGCCGATCACCGGCCCGGCTTCCAGCCAGGACGAGAGACCCGCGTAGACGTCGAAGGTCATTGCCATCGACAGATCCTGTTTTTCGTGCGTGAGCATCACGACGATCGCACCGGGCTGGATCTTGGCCCGTTCGGTTTCGGTCGGCTGCCGCCAGCCCTGCAGTTCCAGCGAACTGCGCCGGAACCGGTAGCGCGGCTTGGGACTCAACGACAGCAGGCGCAGCCATTCCAGGTGCGTGTCCGTATAACGACAAACCCCCATCTGCCAGCTGCCAGGCAGCATGGCGATGGAGGCGTCGAAGGTGCCCAGGGCGCGCCGCAGCTGGTAGCGGCGCACCCCGAAGGCGACCAGTGCCAACACCAGCAGCAGGAAGACTGCGGCCAGTATGGCGAACGTGACGTCGAGACCGTTCACCGGCGGCTAGCGGGTTCCCGCCGTAGCCTCGTCGCCAACCGTCGCATTGTCTGCGACGATGACGACCCGGTTGCTGTCGACCGAGAAGAACCCGCCGTCGACATTCACGTTGATGCGCTCACCAGAGACCGGCTCGATGGCCAGCTCGCCGGCGGCCAGGACCGCCAGCACCGGGCTGTGCCCGGGCAGGATCCCGATCTCGCCGTCGCTGGTCCGCGCCCTGACCATTGTTGCCGGGCCGGACCACACGAAGTGGTCCGCGGCAACAATCTCAACTTCCAGTTCAGCAGAAATATTAGCCACAGGCCTTACTTCCCGGTCTGTTCCTGGATCTTGGCCCACTGGCGCTCCACGTCGTCCAGGCCGCCAACGTTGAAGAAGGCCTGCTCGGCGATGTGGTCGAGCTCGCCGTCGCAGATGGCCCGGAAGCCTTCCACGGTGTCCTTGATGGATACCGTGGAACCCTCGACGCCGGTGAACTGCTTGGCGGTGTAGGTGTTCTGCGACAGGAACTGCTGGATGCGGCGGGCGCGGGCGACGACGATCTTGTCTTCTTCGCCCAGTTCGTCAATGCCGAGGATGGCGATGATGTCCTGCAGTTCCTTGTTCTTCTGCAGGATCTGCTTCACGCGGACCGCGGTGTTGTAGTGGTCGTGCCCGATGTACTGCGGATCCAGGATGCGCGACGTCGAGGTCAGCGGGTCCACAGCCGGGTACAGGCCACGGGAGGCGATTTCACGGGACAGTTCCGTGGTCGCATCCAGGTGGGCGAAGGTCGTCGCCGGAGCCGGGTCGGTGTAGTCATCTGCGGGGACGTAGATCGCCTGCATCGAGGTGATCGAGTGGCCCTTGGTGGAGGTGATGCGTTCCTGCAGCACGCCCATCTCGTCGGCCAGGTTCGGCTGGTAGCCCACGGCCGAGGGCATGCGGCCCAGCAGCGTGGAAACCTCGGAACCGGCCTGCGTGAAGCGGAAGATGTTGTCGATGAACAACAGCACGTCCTGCTTCTGCACATCGCGGAAGTACTCCGCCATGGTCAAAGCGGACAGGGCCACGCGCAGACGCGTTCCCGGCGGCTCGTCCATCTGGCCGAACACCAGGGCGGTGTCCTTGAGCACTCCGGCTTCTTCCATTTCAACCCAGAGGTCGTTGCCCTCACGGGTACGCTCGCCAACACCGGCGAACACGGAAGTACCGCCGAAGTTACGGGCCACACGGGTGATCATTTCCTGGATCAGCACGGTCTTGCCCACGCCGGCGCCGCCGAACAGGCCGATCTTGCCGCCCTTGATGTACGGGGTGAGCAGGTCGATCACCTTGATGCCGGTCTCCAGCATCTCGGTGGAGCCTTCCAACTCGGCGAAGTTCGGCGCCTTGCGGTGGATCGGCCAGCGCTCGGTGATTTCCAGCTGGGATGCCTCGACGTCCAGCGGCTCGCCCAGGACGTTAAAGATGTGGCCCTTGACGCCGTCGCCCACGGGCACGGTGATCGGGGACCCGAGGTCCTGGACCGTGGTGCCGCGGACCAGGCCGTCGGTGGCCTGCAGCGAGATGGCGCGGACCATGTTGTCGCCCAGGTGCTGCGCGGTCTCGAAGGTGATGGTGCGGGTCGCGCCGTTGAGGGTCACCTCAGCGGTGAGGGCGTTGTACATTGCGGGGATTGCGTCCGCCGGGAATTCGACGTCGACAACCGGGCCGATGACACGGGCGATACGGCCGGTAGCGCCCGTAGCGACGGAACCGGTTCCGTGCTCGATGGTTTGGGCAGTCATCTTTCTCACTTCTCAGTTTCGATGGCGTGGTTATGTGTGCTGTTGCTGCAGGGACTTATTAGGACGCTGCCAGGGCGTCCGCGCCACCGACAATCTCGGTGAGTTCCTGCGTAATCTCTGCCTGGCGCGCGTTGTTGCGCAGACGGGTGTACTTCTCGATCAGGTCGGTGGCATTGTCGCTGGCCGACTTCATCGCGCGCTGGCGTGCGGCCAGCTCGCTGGCAGAAGCCTGAAGCAGGGCTGCAAAGATGCGCGACTCGATGTAGCGCGGCAGCAGTGCGTCCAGGACCTGCTCGGGCTCCGGCTCGTACTCGTACAGCGGCAGCAGATCGGTCTCTGCGGTGGCCTCTTCTTCCACGACCTCCAGCGGCAGCAGTCGGATGACCGCGGGCTCCTGGGTCACCATGGACTTGAAGCGGGTGTAGACAATGTGAAGCTCGTCTACGCCACCGTCCTCGTACGGCGTGTTGAAGTCGGAGAGCAGTGCCTCGCCGATCTCGCGCGCGGTCGCGAACTCAGGAGCGTCGGTTCCGCCGGTCCAGACCTGCTGGTACTGAATGTTCCGGAAGTCGAAGTAGGCCTGCGCCTTGCGGCCGACCAGGTAGTGGCGGACTTCCTTGCCTTCTCCATGAAGCAGCTCGGTCAGGGACTGGGCCTGCTTCAACACCGACGCGGAGTACGATCCCGCCAGACCGCGGTCGGAGGTCAGCACGAGCACGGCGGCCCTGCGGATCTGCTCCGGCTCGGTGGTCAGCGGGTGGTCGATCTCGGACTGCGAGGCCACGGCAGAAACGGCACGGGTGATCGCATTGGCGTACGGCAACGAGGCCGCGACGCGGCTGCGGGCCTTGCCAATGCGTGAGGCGGCGATCAGCTCCATCGCCTTGAAGATCTTCCGCAGCGACGAAGTCGATGCGATCTTCTGGCGGTAGACCCGAATCTGGGCTCCCATACTCTTCCTTTCCTCGTCCTCGGCGGCCGGACGGAACCGTTAGTGGTTCCGCCCGGCCAACGAAGATGAATTAGCGCTTCTGCTTGACGATCTGTTCCTGGGCGACTTCGTCTTCGGCCAGGGGGTCGTACTCTTCGTGGCCGGCGCCGACGAGGCGACTGTCGCCCTCCCCGAAGAAGCCCTGCTTGAAGTCCACGATCTGCGACTTCAACTCGTCCACGGTCGAATCCTCGAGCAGATTCGTCTGGGCGATCGTCGTCAGCACCGAGCTGCGGTGCCGCAGGTGCGAGAGGAACTCGGTCTCGAACCGGGTGACGTCCTCGACCGGAACATCGTCCAGGTAGCCGTTGGTGCCGGCCCAGATGGACACAACCTGGTTTTCCACCGGGTACGGCGTGTACTGGCCCTGCTTCAGCAGCTCCATGAGGCGGGCACCGCGGGTCAGCTGCTGGCGCGAGGCCGCATCAAGGTCCGAAGCGAACATGGCGAACGCCTGCATGTCCCGGTACTGAGCCAGGTCCAGCTTCAGCGTGCCGGAAACCTTCTTCATGGCCTTGACCTGTGCCGCACCGCCCACGCGGGAGACGGACACGCCGACGTCCACGGCGGGACGCTGGTTGGCGTTGAACAGGTCGGACTGCAGGAAGATCTGGCCGTCCGTGATGGAGATGACGTTGGTCGGAATGTAGGCCGAGACGTCGTTCGCCTTGGTCTCGATGATCGGCAGGCCGGTCATCGAACCCGCGCCCAGCTCGTCGGAGAGCTTGGCGCAACGCTCCAGCAGACGGGAGTGCAGGTAGAACACGTCGCCCGGGTAGGCTTCGCGTCCCGGCGGGCGGCGCAGCAGCAGCGACACGGCGCGGTAGGCTTCGGCCTGCTTGGAGAGATCATCAAAGATGATCAGGACGTGCTTGCCGGAGTACATCCAGTGCTGGCCGATGGCCGAACCGGCGTAGGGCGCCAGGTACTTGAAGCCGGCGGGATCGGAGGCCGGGGACGCCACGATGGTGGTGTACTCCAGCGCACCCTTGTCCTCCAGGGTCTGGCGGACGGCGGCGATGGTCGATGCCTTCTGGCCGATCGCCACGTAGATGCAGCGGACCTGCCGGTTGACGTCGCCGGACTCCCAGTTGGCCTTCTGGTTCAAGATGGCGTCGACGGCGATGGCGGTCTTGCCGGTCTGGCGGTCGCCGATGATCAGCTGGCGCTGTCCGCGGCCGATCGGGATCATCGCGTCGATGGCCTTCATGCCGGTCTGCAGAGGCTCGTGCACGGACTTGCGCTGGGTAACGCCCGGAGCCTGCAGCTCCAGTGCGCGGCGCTCGTGCGATTCGATCGGGCCCTTGTCGTCGATGGGAAGGCCCAGCGGGTCCACGACACGGCCGAGGAAGGCGTCGCCGACCGGTACGGACAGGATCTCACCGGTGCGGTGAACTTCCATGCCTTCTTCGATGCCGGTGAATTCACCGAGGATCACCACGCCGATTTCGCGGGTGTCGAGGTTCTGGGCCAGGCCCAGGACGCCGTTCTCGAAACGCAGCAGTTCGTTCGCCATGGCCGAGGGAAGACCCTCGACACGGGCGATGCCATCGCTGGCGGTGGTCACGTGGCCGACTTCGACCCGCTCGGCGCTTCCGGGTTCATAGGACGCCGCGAACTCGTTCAGCGCATTGCGGACGTCGTCGGCGTTGATGGTCAATTCGGCCATCTGCAGTCCCTGCTCTCCTGTGTTTATGATCATCGCGTGGTGCGCGACGACCGGTGTGTTTTTCAGTCTGTGTGAGGCTTCCGGCCCAGTCTCCGTGAGGAGGCTAAACCGCGAGACTCCGGCGGAGCTCGGCCAGGCGGGAGATCACGGACGCATCCACGACCTCATCCCCGACCATGACCCGCACGCCGCCAACCAGCCGTGGATCCACGTTGAAGTGGATCCGCAGCTCCCGGCCGTACAACCGGTTGAGCCCGGTCTGCAGGCGGCTCATCTGTTCGCTGGTCAGCGGACGGGTAACGCTGACCTCCGCGATCCAACGCTGCTGGCGCTTGGCCACCAACTGGATGAACCGCTCTACCAGAGCCGTGGGCTTGATGCCGCGCGGGGCGGTTACCGCCTGCCGGATCAGCAGCTGTGCCACGGGACCCGCGGCCGGCACCAGCTTCAGTGCCAGCGCCGATTTGGCTTCGTCCGAAGCCTGGGGTTCCAGCAGGGCACGCTGCAGGCCGTGGTCCGACCCGACAATGCGGTTGAACGCGAACAGGTCCCTCTCCAGACCTTCGAGTCCGTCAACACCCTGGCCCTCTGCGACTGCGACAGCCGTCGTGGCCGCCAAGGTCTCCAAGGCGTCCCCGATGTCGCGCGCGGAGGCCCAACGCGCGGCAGCCAACGAGGTTGCGATGGCCCGGGCATCCGCCGAGACCTTCCCCTCGAGGAGGCGGCCGAACATGTCGGCCTTCTCGCTGCTGTCGCGCGCCGGATCGGTCAGGGCACGGCGCAGACCGGCATTGCTGTCCAGCAGGCCCAGGATCCCAAAGAGTTCCTCTGCCAGGGACAGCGAAGCGGTGGGAAGCTTAGCCTCCAGTTCCTGCTGTGCCGCTTTCAGTGACTCGCTCGATACACCGGCCATTATTTAGCAGCACCTGCACTCTGAGACTCAAGGTCGGCGAGGAAGCGGTCCACGACGCGGGCAGCGCGTGCGTCGTCGTTCAGCGACTCGCCGACAATCCTGCCGGCCAGTTCGGTGGCCAAGGTGCCGACTTCGCTGCGCAGCGATGTCACGGCCGCCTGACGCTCTGCATCAATCTGGACCTGGGCCTGCTCGCTGATGCGTGCAGCCTCTGCCTGGGCCTTTTCCTTCAGCTCCGCCAGGATCTGGGCGCCTTCGGCGCGGGCGTCCTCGCGGATGCGGTTGGCTTCCGCGCGGGCGTCCATCAGCTGCTGCTTGTACTCGTCCAACGCAGCGCTGGCTTCGGCCTGGGCGGCCTCCGCCTTGGCGATCCCGCCCTCAATGGCTTCGGTGCGCTCCGCATACGTCTTCTCGAACGCCGGAACGACGAACTTGGCGACGATGTACATGAGAATCGCGAAGCCGATCAGCGTGACGACGATTTCCCAGACGTTAGGGATCAGAGGGTTTGCACCCTCCGCGGCGGCGAGGATCATTGCCTGATTCATATCTCACCCGTCCTATCTACTCGGTGTGGATGGTCCGCGTTGCCCTGTTAGAGGACGAACGCGAACACCAGACCAAGAATGGCCAAAGCTTCAGTCAGCGCGAGACCCAGGAATGCGATCGGCTGCAGCACGCGCTGTGCCTCCGGCTGGCGGGCAACGCCGTTGATGTAAGCAGCGAACACGAGGCCCACACCGATGGCACCGCCGATAGCGGAGAGACCGTAACCGACGAGGTTGATATTGCCTTCCATTATTTTCCTTTCAAGATGCCCCAATGGGCAGGTTGTTGGTTCAGGTTCTTCCCCAGCGGGGAAATTTAGTGTTCCTCGGCCAGGGAGCCTTGGATGTAGATCGCGGTCAGCAGGACGAACACGTACGCCTGCAGGACCTGGATCAGGATTTCGAAGAAGTACATGCCCACGCCGCCGGCCAGCGTCAGGATGCCCAGCGGCTTGAACCAGAAGTCGGCATCCATGATCAGGAATTCGGATCCGGCGGCAGCCAGCATGATGATCAGGTGGCCGGCCAGCATGGTGGCGAAGAGACGCAGGCTGTGCGTGACCGGGCGGACGAGGAAGGTGGAGATGATCTCGATGAGGACGACCAGCGGGAGGATCGCCTTCGGCACGCCGGACGGAACGACGGCGAGCTTGAAGTAGCCGATGCCGTGCTTCTTGATGCCCAGGACGATCCACGTGATGTAGACGACGCCGGCCAGGGCGTAGGCCGTGCCCACGTGCGACGGGGTCGGCAGCTGCAGCAGCGGAATGGAGCCGAAGAGGTTGTTCACCAGGATGAAGAAGAACAGTGCCATCAGCAGCGGGACGAACGGCCTGAAATCGCGCTCACCGATGATGTCCTTGCCCACCGAGTTGCGGACGAAGTTGTAGCTCATTTCGCCCAGGTGCTGCAGCTTGCCGGGAACAAGCTGGCGGCGGCGGGAGGCCGCCACGAAGAACCAGGAAATCAGTGCGACGGACAGCAGGACCAGCAGCATCTGCTTGCCGAAGCCCTCACCGTACGGGGCCATCCACGGGAGAACCTCCGGTAGATGCATATCTTCGAGGGTCGGTGGGACGAAGCCACCTTCATCAGCGGCCGCCGGAAGCGCAAGCGCGATCAACGCGTTTCCTCTCTGCAGTGTCCATCTTTGGGCGTTTCAGGGTGGGTCGCCATCGAGGCAGGCCACCGTATAAAGTTTTCTGACATTTAGGTGTGGTCCCCCGCTCCATCCTCATGGCGGCGCCGGGCGCCGCGCGTGAGGTTGTGTTTGCGGGCCAGATAATATCCGCCTCCAGCGCCCAGAACGGCACCGACGAAAATCAGCCAGCGGGTATCCAGCAGATAGTCCAAACCCCAGCCTACCAAACCCCAGGCGATGATCCCGCCAAGGATATAGGTGAGGACGGTGTTGCCGCCCTGGTAGGTGGAATCGTCCCCGGAACCGCTCCGGGCGGGGCCGGATGTGCCCTTAGCCGCCATGTCCAATCTCCCCTTCCGTTTGCTGCCGGCGGTCCGCCGGCTCCGGTTCGGGATCGGCGTACAGCTGGTAGCGGGTGCGCGAGAAGGCGAACACTTCGGCCGCCTGCCAGACCACCACGGTGGCTACCGCCGCCACGAAGAACCAGGTCCGCTCGAGCCACATCGGGGTGCCGATGAGGAAGAGAGCCGCACCAAAGCCCACTACTTTGATGATGTAGGTGGCGATGAAGGCACCGATGGCGCCGGAAGGATTGGACCGCCCCACGTAGTGGCCCACCAGCAGGCTGATCGCGAAGAACAGCACCACCAGCGCCGCGCCGAGCAGGGCACTCAGGGCACCGGCTGCACCCGCCGCCACCGTCGACATCACGATGACCAGCCCGGCGGTTGCACCGCCGGCGACCAGGGCGGACCGCAGGATCTTCAGCCACGGCGACCGGGTGGGACCGGATGCAGCGACAGCTGCGCCAGCGGCGGGGTGGCCGTCGTGGCGTGAAGCGCGCATTGGTAGTCCGTTTTCGATCGCGGTGCGGGGCGGGCCGGAACGGCCGGGTTTATTCTACACGAGATAGAACTTGCCGACGAGTCGGGCTCCGCCGTTACGCCGCCGGGTTGGCGGCGTTGGATGAGCGGCGGCTGAAGAGCACCGGGGCGCGCAGATAAAAAACAACGACGGCGGCGCACGCGGCGATGGCTGCCGCCTTGCCCGCGAGGCCCGATTGGGCCGCCAGGTAGCCGCAGAAGCCGGTCAGCAACGTACAGCCGGTGACCAGCAGCGCCGACTGCACGTGGCTGAAGCCCACGTCCGTCAGCCGCTGGTAGGCGTGCTGCCGGTGCGGCGTGTACCACCGCTCCCCCGCGCTGATCCGGCGCAGCAGCGTGGCGAGCGTATCGGCCAGGTAGATGGCCACCGGTCCCAGCAGGTACTCCGCCTGCACGCCGTCCAAAAAGGCGGTGATGCCCAGCATGGCCAGGCCCGCCCCCAGCAGGTAGCTGCCGACGTCGCCCAGGAAGACGTTCCCGCGGCCCAGGTTCCAGGGCAGGAACGCCACAAAGGCGGCCGCCACGACGGTCCCGCCGACCACCAGCCAGCCGTGGCCGGTGATGGCGCCGGTAGCGGCGAACATCAGTCCGACGGCAGTGCCGTGCAACCCGGAAATCCCGTTGATGCCGTCCATGAAGTTGGCGATGTTGATGTAGGCCGCCAGGGCCAGGGCGCCCAGCGGCAGCCACCACCAGGTCTGGCCGGTGAGTCCGATGGCCAGTGCCGTGCCGCCGATGCCGATGCCCAGCTGCAGCGCGGCCCGGCCGCGGATGGACAGTCCCCGGAAGTCTTCGATCCAGCCCAGCAGTGCCGCGGCGGCGGCCACACCGGCGACCGCGAGCAGCA
>NZ_JBNHGL010000086.1:0-11333 GCF_059091245.1 Arthrobacter sp. Y3225116 | reverse complement strand
GAGAACTACTCCTATGATGTCGGCGAGGTACACGTGCTGGCGCTGAACAACGTGAAATACCCGTGCACGCCCGAGGACGACAACGCCGACGGCAAGCCGACCGTCCTGCTGTATGCCCACCACGACGTGCAGCCGCCGGGGGACCCGGCGCTCTGGCGGACGGAACCGTTCAAGGCCACCGAGATCGACGGCCGCCTCTATGGGCGCGGAACCGCCGACGACAAGGCCGGGATCATGGTCCACTTGGCCTCGCTGCGCACGCTGCTGGAGGTCCTCGGCGACGATTTCGGGCTCGGCATCACGTTGTTCTTCGAGGGGGAGGAGGAGGCCGGTTCGCCAAGCTTCCGCCCGTTCCTCGAGACACACCGCGAACTGCTGCGGGCAGACGCCATCATCGTCGCCGACTCCAGCAACTGGAGGGTCGGCATCCCGGCACTGACCACCAGCCTGCGCGGCCTGGTGGACGGCACCGTGGAGCTGCGGGTGCTGGAACACGCCGTCCATTCGGGCATGTTCGGCGGGCCGCTGCTGGATGCGCCCACGCTGCTGTCCCGGCTGATCGCCACCTTCCACGACGACGACGGGGCGGTCGCCATCGAGGGCCTCGTTTCGGCTCCCGCCGCCTCGGTGGACTATCCGGAAGAAGACTTCCGCCGCGATTCGTCGGTGCTCGAGTCCGTGCGGCTCGCGGGCACCGGCAGCATTGCCGACCGGCTCTGGAACAAGCCGGCCCTGTCGGTGATCGGCTTTGACGCCCCCAGCGTCGAGCTCGCGTCCAACACCTTGATTCCCGCCGCCCGCGCCAAGATCAGCCTCCGGCTGGCACCGGGACAGGATCCGGACCGGGCGATGGAAGCGGTGGCCGCGCACGTTGCCGCCCACGCGCCCTTCGGCGCCGCCGCCACCTTCGTGCCGGGGGAGCGCGGCCACGCGTTCGCCACCGACACCTCCGCGCCCGCGGCCCAGGCGGCGCTGTGGGCCCTGGAGCAGGCGTGGGGCACGCTGCCGGTGGAGGCCGGCATGGGCGGTTCCATCCCGTTCATCGCCGACCTCACGGAAGTCTATCCGGAGGCACAGATCCTGATCACCGGCGTCGAAGACCCCGACTCGAGGGCGCACTCGGCCAACGAGTCGCTGCATCTCGGCGACTTCCGCAATGCGGTCCTGGCCCAGGCCCTGCTCCTGGCACGGTTGAACAGCGAAGGACTCTAGGCCTGTTCGGGCCAGGCTGGAGGCGGGGGAGAGTTATCCCATTTCGGCCCACCAGACGTACGATGGATGGGAAGCCCGACGCACCACTGAGTAATAGCAGCAGGTCACCGGACGGCCCGAAATAGATAAGGAAGTGCAATGAGCGCAACGACCAACTCGTCCGCCCCCACCACGGCACCCGAAGCGGCAGAACTGCCCACGCATGAAGTGGCTTTGACCGACGTCGCCGCCGGAAAGGTCCGCAGCCTCCTGGAACAGGAAGGCCGCACGGATCTGCGCCTGCGCGTTGCCGTACAGCCGGGCGGATGCTCCGGCCTGATCTACCAGCTGTACTTCGACGAGCGGATGCTCGACGGGGACGCTGTCCGTGATTTCGACGGGGTCGAGGTCGTCGTCGACAAGATGAGCGTTCCTTACCTCTCGGGCGCCTCGATCGACTTCGAGGACACGATTTCCAAGCAGGGCTTCACCATCGACAATCCGAATGCCGGTGGCTCCTGCGCCTGTGGAGACTCCTTCCACTAAGGGCCTGCAGGGCGCTCTCCGGCCGCCGGAACGGCCGACGCACGGGGGAGCCTGTCACATGGAAGTCATGTGGGCGGGTAAGCTCTACAGTGAGTAGTAAAACTGGATATGCGGCCAAGCTCAGCTCTGCCATGGCCGCATCACTTGCACGAAACAAAGAGGAAGGGCCGTCTGTGAGTTCGCAGGTTCGAACCGGCAGTCGACGCGCCAAAATCGCCAAGGCTACAGGTCTGGGTGCACTCGGTGCGTTGTTGTTGACGGGATGTTCAGAAGAAGTCCGTTTGGGTTGGTTGCCCACCGAGCGGGACGTTACCAACCACACGCCCGAAATCATTGATTTGTGGGTCAACGGATGGATCGCCGCCCTGGTCGTCGGTGTCATAACCTGGGGCCTGATGCTCTGGTGCATCATCGCGTACCGCCGCCGCAAGGACGAGACGGGCTACCCGCGCCAGCTGAGCTACAACCTGCCGCTGGAGATCTTCTACACCGCGGTTCCCGTGGTCATGGTCATGGTCTTCTTCTACTTCACGGACAAGACCACGTCCAACATCACCGAGCGGGTGGACAACCCGGACGTCGTCGTCGACGTTCGCGGCAAGCAGTGGGCCTGGGACTTCAACTACGTGAAGCAGGACAAGTACTTTGCCGGCGTGCAGGCCCACCTGACCGGCGAGACCGGCGTCCCGGAGACCCTGCCAACGCTGTACCTGCCGGTCAACCAGAGCGTGGAGCTGCAGATCAACTCCCGCGACGTCATCCACTCGTTCTGGGTCCCCGCCTTCCTGCAGAAGGTGGACATGATCCCGGGCAAGACCAACTTCCTGAACTTCACCCCCACCCGTGAGGGCATCTACGACGGCAAGTGCGCCGAGCTGTGTGGCGAGTACCACTCCGAAATGCTCTTCCGTGTCGCGGTGGTCTCCGAGGCTGAATTCGACGCTCAGATGGCGCGGCTCAAGGACGGCCAGCTTGGCGAAGAGTACGACCGCAACCCCTACGCTGAAGCGTCTGAGTAAAGGAGCGAGGGCCACAAGTGTCAACGTACGAATACACAGCTGACGACCGGGCTACCACGGTAGCTCCGCGCGTCGTGCCGGTGTCCAAGGGGCGCATCGTCGTCAACTGGATCACCTCAACAGACCACAAGACCATCGGGTACATGTACCTGATCGCGTCGTTCATCTTCTTCTGCCTCGGCGGCGTGATGGCCCTCGTCATCCGTGCCGAACTGTTCGAGCCCGGCATGCAGATCCTGCAGACCAAGGAACAGTACAACCAGCTGTTCACCATGCACGGCACGGTGATGCTGCTGATGTTCGCCACGCCGCTGTTCGCCGGCTTCGCCAACGTCATCATGCCGCTGCAGATCGGCGCCCCCGACGTAGCGTTCCCGCGCCTGAACGCGCTGGCTTTCTGGTTCTTCCTGTTCGGCAGCATCATCGCGGTGGCCGGCTTCATCACCCCGCAGGGCGCCGCTTCCTTCGGCTGGTTCGCCTATGCACCGTTGTCCAACACCACCTTCTCCCCGGGAGTCGGCGGGGACTTGTGGGTCTTTGGTTTGGCGCTGTCCGGCTTCGGCACCATCCTCGGTTCGGTCAACTTCATCACCACGATCATCACCATGCGCGCCCCCGGCCTGACCATGTGGCGCATGCCGATCTTCACCTGGAACACGCTGGTTACCGCCATCCTCGTCATGATGGCTTTCCCGCCCCTGGCCTCCGCACTGTTCGCCCTCGGCGCCGACCGGCGCTTGGGTGCGCACATCTTCAACCCGGAGAACGGCGGTGCCATCCTCTGGCAGCACCTGTTCTGGTTCTTCGGCCACCCCGAGGTCTACATCATCGCCCTGCCGTTCTTCGGCATCGTTTCCGAGATCTTCCCGGTGTTCAGCCGCAAGCCGATCTTCGGATACAAGGGCCTGGTCTACGCCACCATCGCCATCGCCGCGCTGTCCGTGACGGTGTGGGCCCACCACATGTACGTCACCGGCTCGGTGCTGCTGCCGTTCTTCGCCTTCATGACGATGCTCATCGCGGTGCCAACCGGGGTGAAGTTCTTCAACTGGATCGGTACCATGTGGCGCGGATCGATCACCTTCGAGACGCCTATGCTGTGGAGCCTGGGCTTCCTGGCCACCTTCCTGTTCGGCGGCCTGACCGGCATCATCCTGGCGTCGCCGCCGCTGGACTTCCACGTCTCCGACACCTACTTCGTGGTGGCGCACTTCCACTACGTGGTCTTCGGTACGGTCGTGTTCGCAATGTTCGCGGGCTTCTACTTCTGGTGGCCCAAGTGGACCGGCAAGATGCTCAACGAGCGCCTCGGCAAGATCCACTTCTGGATGCTGTTCCTGGGCTTCCACGGCACCTTCCTCATCCAGCACTGGCTCGGCGTCGAGGGCATGCCCCGTCGCTACGCCGACTACATGCCGGAAGACGGGTTCACCGCGATGAACCAGTTCTCCACGGTGGCATCCTTTGTGCTGGGCGCCTCGATGATCCCGTTCTTCTGGAACGTCTACATCACCTGGCGCAACGGCAAGAAGGTCGAGGTCGACGACCCCTGGGGCTTCGGTGCTTCGCTTGAGTGGGCGACCTCCTGCCCGCCGCCGCGGCACAACTTCACCTCGCTGCCCCGGATCCGGTCGGAGCGCCCCGCGCTGGACCTGCACCACCCGGAGCTGGCGCCGCGGCACACCCCGACGACTCCGGCACCGGTGGCCCAGATGGCCGGTCCCGCTGACCAGAAGGACGCATAACTGTGAAGATTGAAGCCTGGCTATTCATTGCGCTTGCGCCGTTCTTCGCCCTCGTTGCCACCGTCTACGGCTACATGGGGAACTGGGAAGAGCCCGTCGGCTGGCTGGCGCTGTACCTGACGGCCGGACTGTCCCTGATGATCGGCGGTTACCTCTGGTTCACGGCGCGGCGCATCGGTGCCCGTCCGGAGGACCGGGTCGACGCCGAAATCCATGAGGGTGCCGGCGAGCAGGGCATGTTCAGCCCGTGGAGCTGGTGGCCCATTGTGCTGGGCCTCGGTGCCGCCACTGGATTCATGGGCCTGGCGGTCGGCTGGTGGATCGTCTACATCTCAATCGGCCTGACCACGGTGGCCATCATCGGCTGGGTCTACGAATACAGCCGCGGGGACCACGCGCACTAATACCCGCAGTTACACGACGAAAGGGTCCGGAACCGTAAGGTTCCGGACCCTTTTCGCGTACCCGCGGGCCGGCCGGGCGCCGGGACGCTGGTCTAGACCGGATAGAATGGGTGAAATGCAACCGGCTGAACAGGAGGCCGCATGTCCGTGAACGCCGCCGCGATCGAGGGTGGGCTCGATGGCTCCTCCCGTACCGCGAAGCACGTCCAGCTAAGGGACATTTTGCGCAGGCATGCCCAGGAACGCTGCGAACCGGGGGCCGCTTTTCCCTCGGAGAGGGAGCTGGCCGAACGCTTCGGCGTGGCGAGGATGACGGTGCGCCAGGCGATCGACTCACTCGTCGCCGAACAGGTGCTCGAACGCATTGTCGGCCTGGGGACCTTCGTGCGGCAGCCGAAGCTGGACCTGCAGGTCAAGCTCACCTCCTACAGCGAAGAGATGCAACGCCGCGGCATGGTTCCCGATGCCCGTGTCCTCAGCTTTGAACAGATCGGCGCAACCCCGCTGGTGGCGCGCGAGCTGCAGATCGAGGAGGGGCAGGCGGTGGTGCGCTTCCGCCGCCTGCTGCTGGCGGACGCCGAACCGATGAGCGTGGACGAAAACTTCATTCCGGCGCAGCGCGTGCCGGGGATCCTCGACGAGGGGCCGCCGTCGTCGCTGTATAACGTCCTGAGCGAACGGTACGGACTGATCATGGAGTGGGGCGAGGACACCATAGAGGCAACCGCAGCCCAGCCCTCCATTGCGCGACTCCTGAGCGTGGACATCGGATCTCCGCTGCTGAAAATCCAGCGGCATGCCTACGTCTCCAAGACCATGGTCGACTTCTCGATCTCGTATTACCGCGCGGACCGCTACAAGCTGTGGGTGCCGTTGCAACGGCCTGGGGGACGCGCGCCGCGTTCCTACAACGTCAAACGCTTTTAAGGGCGGTACGGCGCTGCTGAAGGCCGTCCCGGCCGCATACGGCGGCGTCGGCCGGGTCCGAAGCCCGGCCGTGGACAGACGCCTCGCCCGTAGCCGGACATGCCGGCAAGGAGCAATGACCGCCGTCGCCGATAGCCCCGCTTGTCGGGGGCGCAGCGGCCCGCCCGTGGCCCTAGGCGCCGACGGACGTACCCGACAACCCGGGCCGCTTGCCGGGGCTGCACACGACCCCCGGAACCGCCGCAATGCCCCGGTGGCGGCAGCGCCGGGGGAGCGCGTCAGCTCGGTCTACGCAGGGAGGCCTCACCGGCGACGAGGCAAAGGGGCGAGACACAAGAGAATGGCCCCGGACCAGGTCCGGGGCCATTCTCTGTGCGGTTATTGCCTTAGCGGGCGGTGACTTCCGCCTTCTCGGCGGGTGCCTCTACCTCGGCGTGGTGGCTGTGTGCAGCCTCCAGCTCGGCCGGGGTAACCGGTGCCACACGGTCTTCGAAGAAGAACCGGGACAAGGCGCCGCGCAGCTTCTCGGAGCGCTTGATGTGGCCAGCCCTGTTCGGCTGCGCCGGGATCACCTCGGGCGACTCGTAGCTGACCAGCCGGTACTGCTTGTACTCGTTCAGCGGCTCGTGGACCTCGATGAACTCACCATGCGGCAGGCGGACAATGCGTCCGGTCTCCCGGCCATGGAGGGCGATCTCGCGGTCCTTGCGCTGCAGCGCCAGGCAAATGCGGCGCGTGACGATGAAGCCGAGGATCGGGCCCAGGAAGAACAGCGCGCGCAGCCAGTACGTCACGTCATTGAGCGACACGTGGAAGTGCGTGGCGATCAAGTCGGAGCTGGCAGCTGCCCACATCACCGAGTAGAAGACGATGCCGGCGACGCCGGTCGCGGTGCGGAACGGGACGTTGCGCGGGCGGTCCAGGATGTGGTGCTCGCGGGTGTCCTTGGTCACCCAGCTTTCGATCCACGGCCAGGCGAACATCACGGTGAACAGCAGGGCTGCCGGGCCGAGGGCCGGGAGGAGCACGTTCAGCGAAATGGTCCGGCCGAAGATCACGAACTCGCCCACGCCGGGCATCAGGCGCAGCGCGCCGTCCACCCAGCCGATGTACCAGTCAGGCTGGGTACCGGCCGAGACGGGGGAGGGGTCGTAGGGGCCGTAGTCCCAGATCGCCAGGATCTGGAAGTTCGCCGCAATGACGGCCAGGATGCCGAAGACAACGAAGAAGAAGCCGCCTGCCTTGGCCGCGTAGACCGGGCCGATCGGGAAGCCGACGACGTTGGTCTCGGAACGGCCGGGGCCGGGGTACTGGGTGTGCTTGTGCACGACAACCATGAACAGGTGGACGGCGATCATCAGGAGGATCAAGGCCGGGACCAGCAGGATGTGCAGCACGTACAGGCGGCCCACGATGTCCGTACCCGGGAACTCGCCGCCGAAGAGCAGCAGCGAAATGTAGGTACCAACCAGCGGGATTGCCTTGATCACGCCGTCGATGATGCGCAGGCCGTTACCGGAGAGCAGGTCGTCCGGCAGGGAGTAGCCGGTGAAGCCGGCAGCCAGGGCCAGGATCAACAGGACGCAGCCGACAACCCAGTTCAGCTCACGCGGGCGGCGGAACGCACCCGTGAAGAACACGCGCAGCATGTGGAACGAGACCGAGGCAACGAACAGCAGCGCAGACCAGTGGTGCAGCTGGCGCATGAACAGGCCGCCGCGGATCTCGAACGAGATCTCCAGGGTGGACTGGTAGGCGACGGACATTTCGACGCCCTTGAGCGGCACATACGGTCCGTCGTATGTGGTATGAGCCATCGAAGGATCGAAGAAGAACGTCAGGAACGTTCCGGTGAGCAGCAGGATGACGAAGGAGTACAGTGCCACTTCGCCGAACATGAAGGACCAGTGGTCGGGGAAGATCTTCCGGCCGAATTCCTTGACGATCCCCGAACCGCCGACGCGGGTATCGACGAAGTTGGTGATCCGTCCGGCCCGCGTCTTGGGTACGTAGGTATCAGTTGAAGCGCTCATGCTTAGCCACGCTCCCAGTAGCTCGGTCCGACAGGTTCATGGAAATCGCTGGTGGCGATCAGGTAGCCCTCGTCGTCGACGCTGATCGGCAGCTGGGGAAGGGCGTGTGCGGCCGGGCCGAACACAACCTTGCATTCCTGTGCCGCATCGAAGGTCGACTGGTGGCAAGGGCAGAGCAGGTGGTGCGTGTGCTGTTCGTACAGCGCCACCGGGCAGCCAACGTGAGTGCAGATCTTGGAGTACGCAACGATGCCATTGTAGTTCCAGTCTTCGCGGCCTGGGGAGACCTGGAGGACGTCGGGATTCAGGCGCATCAAGAGGACGACAGCCTTGGCCTTCTCCTCGAGCTTGTGCTCGGCCTCGTTGAGCCCCTCGGGGATGACGTGGAACGCGGAACCAATGGTGACGTCCGAGGCCTTGATCGGGGTGCCGCTGGGGTCGCGGGTCAACCGGACGCCCGCGTCCCACATGGTGTGCCGCAGCACCTCCGGGTTCAGGTCCTTGGACAGGTCGCGGAAGATGCCGATGGCCGGCAGGATAGCCAGCACGCCGGCGCCGATCAGGGTGTTGCGGATCAGCGGACGGCGGGAGATGCCGGATTCGTCCAGGACCTGGCCGATGATCTGCTCGGCGTCCTTGCGGTCTTCCTCGGTGCGGACCTCGTGGCGCTCTTCAACGATCTCGTGGTCCGGCATGAGGGTCTTGGCCCAGTGGACAATGCCCACGCCAATGCCCAGCATGGCAAAAGCGGTGCCCATGCCGAGGGTGAAGTTCTGCAGTCGCAGCGTTGCGGTGGTGTCATCCAAGCGGATGCCAAAGTACCCGACGAAGAAAAGTACGGTGCCGATGATGGAGATTACGAAGAGTATCGCAACCTGGCGTTCGGCTCGCTTTTCCGCCCGGGGATCTTTGTCGGCACGGCGCGGGCGGTGCGGGGGGAGTCCAGGATCCTGAAACTTCTCCACGTCGCTCTGACCAGCCGTAGCAACGGTGCCCGAGGTGTTCGGACTGCCGTGACTATGGTCGCCCATGATCCCTCTCATCCTTCTCTAAATAGTTCAAAACTCATAAATGACTGTTGGCGCTTCTCCGGCGGCCCGTTGGGGCCGCCGGAAGCGAAGGTTAGGAAGACCGCTGGGTCAGCCAGATGGTGAACGCGATGACCACGCCCAATCCAAGCGTCCACATCAGCAGGCCCTCGGACACGGGGCCGAGGCCGCCCAGGGCGAACCCGCCGGGGGAGGGCTGCTCTTCGATGGTCTTCAGGAAGGCGATGACGTCGCGCTTCTCCTCCGGGGAGATGTTCGCGTCGCTGAACACCGGCATGTTCTGCGGACCGGTGGCCATGGCCTCGTAGATGTGCGCTTCGCTGACGCCGGCAAGCGCCGGCGCGAACTTGCCGCGCGTCAGGGCACCACCTGCTGCGGCGGCGTTGTGGCACATGGCGCAGTTGACCCGGAAGATCTCGCCGCCGGCGGCAGGATCACCCTGGGAGACGTCGAGGAATTCATCCGACGGAATCGCGGGACCGGCACCGAGGGAGGCTACGTATGCCGCCAGCTGCATGGTCTGCTCTTCGTTGAACTGGTTCGGCTTTTCCATGGCCTGGGGGCCGGACATTTGCATGGGCATGCGGCCGGTTCCTACCTGGAAGTCCACGGCGGCGGCGCCGACGCCGATCAGCGACGGACCGGCCTGGTTGCCGTGCGCACCCTCCGGGGCCCCGACAGCACCGATTCCGTGACAAGTTGCGCAGTTGGCTACGAAGAGCTTCTCGCCCTCTTCGATGTCCTGCGCGGAAAAGGTGGTGGTTTGGGCCTTGGCCTCGTTGACGTTCCCGGCAACGGCGTACAGTCCGCCGGTGACGAGCAGTCCCATGAGCAGCAGGGCAACGGCCGCCAGGGGATGTCGTCGCCTCTGGGAGAGTGCCTTCACTTGTTGGTTCCTAACTTTGCGGTGCGTGTGCGTAGATGTTCGGCCGGCTGGTCCGCAGCGAGGCGCGGACCTTTCTGCCGTCTACTTAAGGAAGTAGATGATGATGAAGAGGGCGATCCACACGACGTCGACGAAGTGCCAGTAGTACGACGTGACGATGGCCGACGTGGCTTCGAAATGGCCGAACTTCTTGGCGACGTAGGCGCGGCCGATGATCAGCAGGAAAGCGATGAGGCCGCCTGTGACGTGGAGGCCGTGGAAGCCGGTGGTGATGTAGAACGCCGAACCGTAGGAATTCGAGGACATCGAGACGCCTTCGGAGACGAGCATCGCGTATTCGTAGGCCTGGACGGAGACGAAGATGGCGCCGAGGAGGAATGTCAGCAGGAACCATTCGACCATGCCCCACTTGGCGACATTGAAGAGCCCGCCGGAGCGGCGGGCCTGCAAGCGCTCTGCGGCGAAGACGCCGTACTGGCAGGTGAAGGAGCTGGACACCAGGATGATGGTGTTGGCCAGCGCAAACGGAACATTCAACTTCTCGGTTTCCATCGCCCACATCTCGCCGGAGGTGGCGCGGAGGGTGAAGTACATAGCGAAAAGGCCGGCAAAGAACATCAGCTCGCTGGAGAGCCACACAACGGTTCCGACGGAAACCAGGTTGGGGCGATTCAGCGTTGGATGCGCCGGGGTACTGGGGGCATGGGTTGCAGTTGTCACAAGGCCATTATGTCTATAAATCTGCCCACTTCACCAATGCATTTGAACGCGTGGCGCCGCCTTCCGGTTCCTGAACCGCTGGATTCCGCGGAACGGCGCGGAAGTTAACAATCCGGAAGTTTCTACAAAACGTAGATAACCTAGTGAAGTGACGACCGAACCCAACGCTCAGAACACACCCACCTGGCCTGAACTGATCTCTGCCCTGATCTCCCGGCAGGACCTCACGGCGGCCCAAACCCAGTGGGCGATGAACACGATCATGTCCGGCGGGGCCTCCGACGCGCAGATGGCCGGCTTCCTGGTCGCGCTGCGGGCGAAGGGGGAGACGGTCGATGAGCTGACCGGCCTGGTGGAGGCCATGGTCGGCAACGCCCGGCCGATCGACATCCCGGGGGAGAAGCTGGACATCGTCGGCACCGGCGGGGACCGGCAGAACACCGTCAACATCTCGTCCATGGCCGCCCTGGTGTGCGCGGGGGCCGGGGCCCGGATCGTTAAGCACGGAAACCGCGCCGCGTCGTCGTCGTCCGGTTCGGCCGATGTGATCGAAGCCCTCGGTGTGCGCCTGGACCTCCCGGTGGACCGCGTGGCACAAACCGCTGTCGAAGCGGGGATCACGTTCTGCTTCGCGCAGGTTTTCCACCCCTCCATGCGGTATGCGGGCGCGGTGCGCGCGGAACTCGGCGTGGCCACGGCCTTCAATTTCATGGGTCCCATGACCAACCCGGCGAATCCCACGGCGGCGGCCATCGGCGTTGCCGATGCCCGGCTGGCGCCGCTCATCGCCGGCGTGCTGGCCGCCCGGGGCAT
>NZ_JBNHGL010000085.1:0-11370 GCF_059091245.1 Arthrobacter sp. Y3225116 | reverse complement strand
CGGCCACGCGCCGCACCGTTCCGTCACCGCCGGCGGCGATGACCAGATCGACGCCCGCTTCCAGCGCCTGGTGTGCCTGGCCGGCGCCCGGATCCTCAAGCGTGGTCTCGAGCCAGAGCGGCGGCTGCCAGCCGGTCTCGGCGCACAGGCCCTCGACCAGCGCCACCAAGTCGAAGTTGAACTTCTTGGACGGGTTCCAGACCACCGCGGCACGGCGGGAAGCTGGGGGAGCGGATTCGGTCATGGTGTCCTTACTGTCCTGTTTGCCGGCTCGAGGCCGGCGTCCCGACGGAACCCATTCAAGCATCATCCCGCCGGTGCCGCCCGGCTCGACATCGCTGCTGGCCGCTTATAGGTTCTAACAGGACACCCTCGGATCCGGGAGAAGAATTGCTTCGGCGCGCACTTGCACTCATCACCGCCCTGCTGCTGACCCTAGCGGTGGCTGCCTGCGCTCCGGAGCGGGAATCGCCGGAACCGACCGCCCGGGCGTTGGCGGAAGGGCTGGCCGCCAACGACGTGTCAAAGGTTGCCTTCGCCGATGCCACCGGCGCCCAGGTGCAGGAACAACTGGCCGCCCTGACCGAGGGGATGGACCCCGTGGAGCCCGAAGTCAGCGTGAAAGGCGTCGAAGAGGTCGAATCCAACCTCTTCCGGGCCACCCTTTCCTATGACTGGCCGGTGACCGATGCGGAGGGCTGGAGCTACACCACCAGGGCCGACCTGCACTACGCCGAGGACGCCTGGCACGTCCGGTGGAAGCCCGAAATCCTGGAGCCCTCGCTTGCCGAGGGCGAACGGCTGGTGCTCTCCACCGAGGAACCGCGGCGCGGCCGGATCCTCGACGCCGAGGGAGAGGCCATCGTCAAGAACCGCCCGGTCAGGGTCGTCGGCATCGACAAGACAGGCCTCGACGCATCGGCCGCCGAGGACTCCGCGCGCGCGCTGGCCAAGCTGGTGGACATCGACGCCGCCGCTTACCTGGAAAAGGTTGAAGCCTACGGGCCCAAGGCTTTCGTGGACGCCATCACGCTGCGCGAGGACGCCTTCGACGAGCTGGACCAGAAGAAGCTGAAGGGCATCGAGGGCTTCCTGGCGGTGGGCGACCAGATTCCGTTGGCGCCCAACCGCACGTTCGCCGCTCCGGTGTTGGGATCGGTCCGCGAGGCCACGGCCGAGGACATCGAGAAGTCCAAGGGCACGGTGGTGGCGGGCGAGACCGTCGGCTCGTCCGGCTTGCAGGCGGCCTTCAACACCGAGCTCTCCGGCACGCCGGGAGCCACCGTCTCCGCCGTCGGGCAGCCTGCCGAAGAGGGCGGCGAAGCGCCGTCCCGCCAGCTGTTCCGCCAAGACCCGGTGGATGGCGAAAACGTGAAAACCACGCTCGTGCCGAAGTTGCAGTCGGCGGCCGAGGACATCCTGGCCGACATCGACTCGCCGAGTTCGATCGTCGCGCTGCGCCCGTCCACCGGTGCCGTCCTGGCGGCCGCGAACGGTCCGGACAGCGAAGGCTACAACACCGCGTTCCTGGGCCGGTACGCCCCCGGTTCCGCCTTCAAGATCGCCACCGCGCTGGGCATGCTGCGCAACGGCGCGACCCCCGACTCCGCCGTCACCTGCGACCCGGAACTGGTCGTGGACGGCCGAAGCTTCGAGAACGCGGACAGCTATCCCGCCGAGTTCACCGGCCGGATCACCTTGACCGAGGCCATCGCCCACTCCTGCAACACGGCGTTCATCGCCGAGCACCGGGAACTCTCCCAGGACCAGCTGGCTGATGCCGCCGGCGCCCTGGGCATCGGCATGACCGCGGACCCCGGCATCGAGGCCTTCATGGGCGAGGTGCCGCGCGAGGACACCAAGGGGACCGCGCACGCGGCCTCGCTGATCGGCCAGTCACGGGTGCAGGCGTCGCCGCTGGCGCTGGCCACGTTGATGGCGGCCGTGGTGGAAGGCGGTTCGGTCGTGCCGACGCTGGTGGACGGGCACGACCCCAAGGCCGAGCTCCCGGACGTGCCCGAACTGACCGCCGGGGAAGCCAAACAGTTGCGCAGCATGATGCGGTCGGCCGTGGTGGACGGCTATCTGGCCAACCTGGCCGACCTGCCCGGGAAGCCCGCCATCGGCAAGACCGGCACCGCAGAGTACGGCTCGCAGGACCCGCCGCAAACCCACTCCTGGGTGATCGCCGGCCACGGGGACCTCGCCATCGCGGTGTTCGTGGAGGACGGCGAGCTCGGCTCCGAGACCGCCGGCCCGCTGGCCGAGGCTTTTCTGGAAGCCGCCGCCGGCTAGGCATGAGACGACGACGGCGGTGCCCGCCCCGGGTGCGTGAAGGCACCGAAGGCGGGCATCGCCGTCGTCAGCGGCCGGCCGGGGCAGAGGCCGCCAGGCGCCCGGCCTGTCGGCAGAGTGTCAGGCCTACCAGCGGTGGGCCACGTCAATCACCAGGCGGGACATGGTGCCCGGGCCGTCCAGGGTGAAGACCCGGAACGGCAGGCGGGCGCGCACGCCGAGGCCGATGGTGGTGTACCCCTCGAAACTGCCGCCCCAGGAGAGCTGGCGGAAGGTGGTGTAGCCGGTGACGTTCACCAGCTCCTTCGGGTTGGCCGGCCGGTAGGTGCCGCGCCCGTTGGAGTCATACGCCGGCGCCTTCACGACCACGGCCAGGTCGGCGCCGCCGCGCAAGGGGATCGCATGGCCGGATCCCTGGGCCCGCACCGTCCCGTACCTCACCGAGTAGCCGGCCACGTCGCCGCGCAGGTCCACGACCATGCGGTCGAAGCAGGCGTGCCGGCCGGTGCGCACGTTGGTGATGGGGGCGGTCGTGGTCCCCGGGGCGGACTCCGCCGTCGAGCCCCAGGCGATGCCGCAGTAGGGCGCGGCGGTGGCGGGGCCGGGCGCCACCAAGCCCAGGCCGAGAACCAGCAGGATCACGGACAGCCATGTGGGGAGCTTGCGCATGGCACACCGCCTTTCATGGGGGTGACAGATGCACTCAGGATAGGGGCGTTTTCCGCGACGGGACCGGGCACGTTCGCGATAACGCCGCAACCGTTACGGCACGCGGCCCGGGCACGCTTTTCTTGATCCTCCGGTAATCGGAAACGCACCCCGCCCGTAACCAAACCCGGCGACGGAGAAGTGTTACGTCATTTCGTAACATAAATCACAGTCCTGAAATTTGGGCGCGACGAGTGGCATAATTTCAGCGTTAGCCGGTTACGGACCCCCACGTTTTTTGCCGGGCCGGCGATCCCCCAAAGAGCCGGTCCCGCGTGAACACGCCGCGGGGCCGGCTCGATTTAAACGTCACACCACCCGGCGCCGCTGGGCCCCTATCAGGCCTCCTTCGGCCCCCTTCTTCAGCCCACTTCGAAGGTGTTGAACCCGCCGGTGGGCGGGCCGTACGTCGCTTCGACCGCATCCACCCGCCCCGGCGCCCTGCCTGACTCGAACGCGGCCGCGAATTGCCGCACCGCATCGTGCGGCCCCTCCGCCACCACGCCCACGGTGCCGTCCGCCTGGTTCACGGCCGAGCCCACCAGCCCCAGGCGTTCGGCGCGTTCCCGTGCCCAGTACCGGAAGCCCACTCCCTGGACCCGGCCGCTTACCGTCGCGCTCAGGCGGACGTTCCCGGTGGCTTCCTGTTGCATGCTTCGCTCCTGTTCGAACGTCGGTCCAGCGTACGACGGCGCCTCGCCTCAGGCAGCGCCGGAGCCGTAGGGGCGCGTGATGGCCTCCAGAAAGTGGCCGTTCGGGTCGGTGAAGTAGACGCCGCGGCCGCCGTCGTTGCGGTTGATGTGTTGGGGCTGGCTGCGGCCCGGGTCTGCCCAGTAGTCGATTCCGGCCGACCGGATGCGGGTGAGGATCCCGTCGAAGTCGTCCTCGGTGACCAGGAAGGCGTAATGCTGGGGCTGCACGTTCCCGCCGGTGTCCGCGTAGTCGAGTGCCACGCCGCCCTCCAGCAGGACCGTCATGAAGTGTCCGAACATCGGCTGCGGCGGATCGAGGCCGAAGATCTCCGCAAAGAATTCCGCCGACGCCTTTTTGTCCGCGGCGTAGACGATGGTGTGGTTGAACGAGACGGCCATGGCATGCTCCGAAGGCGGTGGCCGGGACCCGCGCCGGCCCCAACGCTGGCTCCATTCAACTCCGGCCAGGCCCGCCGGACAAGCGCCGACCCCGGAAGGGCCGCGGTTAACGAAGCAACGGACGACGCCGGCGCCGTGGTGGTCGCCGAAGCCGTCCGCTCCGTGGGAGGGGCTGTGCCGCCCCATGCTGATGTCAGCCCTTCTGCGGCAGCCGCCAGACCGTGCAGTCCTGCGTGCTGATGGCGCGGCGCGAGCCGTCCGCCTCATCACGGATCCACACCAGGCCGACGCCGGGTGCGGTACGGTCGACGCGGCCCCGGTACTGGACGGCATTGTCCATGCGGGCCTCGACCGAATCGCCGCGGCGCAAATGTCCGAGATTGCGGATCCTGGTGGGGGTGGAATTGACCAGCGGGGACTGACCGGGTGCGGATAGTGTCATACGTGACCTCCTGTGTTGTGGCGGTAAGGGCGTGCTGTGCCAGGCGGATCGGCTGTGGGGCCGACCCTGCCGTGGCATCGTTCGGGGACTGCTTGTCAGGCGTGAAGCGCCGGCTCCTGCCGGGTGCCGGTGAGCGCTGACGGCAGGGGCTGCGAGGCGGCAGGGCGCGGGAAAGAGCTTCTCCGCTGATCCCTGCTGCAAACTTGGTGGTCCCTCAGCTGTCCGTTGGCAGTCTCAGTTTAAGGAACACCCCCGGAGGGCCGGATTATTCCGCCGGAGCAAGAAAAGTTTTTTGGGCCCTCCGTCGGTGGCGGCAGGCGGAGCCAGGCTTCGGCCGCGGCAGATGGCGGGCGTTTCCCGCGGCACCGCGGCGCCACCGGGGCAGCGGCAGAAGCCTGAGGGCATGAGTGCGCGAGCGGCAGGTTCAGTCCCTGGGCGGCAGCTGCTGCAGCGCCCAGGTGTTGCCGTCCGGGTCGCTGAAGTAGACGAACTTACCCCACGGCTGCGCGTCCACGTCGCTCGCCGCGACGCCGCGGCCGAGCAGTTCTTCCCGGGCCGCTTCGGCATCGGCAACGACCATCTGAAGCCCCTGCTGCGAGCCGGGCGCCATCTCCGTGATGCCCTTGCCGATCACGATGGAACACGCCGAGCCGGGCGGCGTGAGCTGCACGAACCGCAGGCCGTCGCTGACCCGGTGGTCGTGGTCTGCGTGGAAGCCGACCTGCTCAACGTAGAAATGTTTGGCCCGGTCGACGTCGGTGACCGGCACGGCCACCAGTTCGAGTTTCATCTCCATGCCGGACACGCTAGCGCCGGGAGGGCCCCCGGCGGTAGGGTCCGGCGCGGGACTGCGGTCAGGCCCCGTCCGCAACCAGATGGAGCCGGTACCCCTCGGACTTTTCGAACAGACGGCGTGGGTGGGAGCCACTGTTGGCCAGCCAGACGATGTCCGCATCAAGTGTTACCGCATCGACTCTTCCGGTGCGCAGCAGCGTTCCGTCCCTGTACACCTCCACCAAGGTGCCGGGAACGAGGTCCCAGTTTTCGAGCGGGGTCTCAGGCATGGTGGTGCTCCTCGGATCGGGTTACGGCCGCGCATCTCTCCTCTACCATCCGGGCGGGCGAGGGCGGCCACAAGGGATCCGGCCGCCTGTTCACAATGAATTCACGCACCTGCCGGCCGGCCCTGCTGGCTAATCCCCGAAATAGCCGCGCACCAACAGGGAGCCGGGATGGTACAGGCAAACGGAGGTGCGTTCACCCGAATCCCAGTCCGCTTGCGTAGGGAACAAGAGCCGGTGCGTGCCGTCCGGAATCAACCGGGCTTCGAGAAACTGGGAAATCACTTCGCCGCAGAGGGGTTCGGCACCGCGTTGCAGCGCTGACCGACCCGGATACGGCTCGCCGGTGTGCGTGATGGAGCCGAATATCTCGCCTTCATGCGGCTCCTGGCAGGGCACCTGGAACAACGCGGAGGTCGTGGGGCCGGAGGAATACTCCCAATCAAAGAACACACAGTCGCCGACGGACGCCTCACCCAGAGCCGAGGGCTCCACGCCGGAAGACCATTGCGTCGCGAGGAAGTCGTCGATGTAGGCATCCGTGCCCTCGGGATCCGCTGCTCCCACGGTCTCCGCGGGCGCCATGGTCGCGCGACCGGGCGGGGGAGAGGCCAGCCGGATGGGGCCATGGGATGTGCCGGCGGCAGGACCGGTGGCGGACCCGCCGCCGGAGGCTGCCGGAGTGGCACTCGCCGTGGCCGGGGATGCCGCTCCTGCTTCCGCCTCCGGTTCCGTGCAGCCCGCGAGCAGCAACGCGCACACCGCCATCAGGGCGGCCGTCGGCCTGGTCCGCATGTTCCCCCGATGCCCGGCACCACAGCCGCCCGACCGGCGGCTGGAAATGTCAGCAGCCTAGCAGGATGTGCCGCCCGCCCACGGCACGACCTGCCCCTCGGCGAAGGTGTGCCGCACCCGACCGATCGGTCGCACGGCTCGCGGCGTTCCCGCCTGGCCTGGCGGGCCGGGCAGCCTTTAGACGGCGGCAGCAGCGGCGTCGGCCGTCTTCTTCCGGTGGATGGCCAGGAAGGAAGAAATCCTGCGGACCGCCTCCTCGATATCCTCCACCGACGGCAGGATCACGAACCGGAAGTGGTCCGGCGTGGGCCAGTGGAAGGCGCTGCCGTGCGAAACCAGGATTTTCTCCTCCTCGAGCAGGTCCAGGACAAACTTCTCGTCGTCCTCGAACGGATACACGGCAGGATCCAGCTTGGGGAACAGGTACATCGCCCCGGCCGCGGGAACGCAGCTGACGCCCGGGATCTGGTTGAGCAGCCGGCAGGCCAGGTCGCGCTGTTCGTGCAGCCGACCCCCGGGCTTCACCAGGTCGCCGATGGACTGGTAGCCGCCCAGCGACGTCTGAATGGCGTGCTGCGCCGGGACGTTCGAGCACAGTCGGAGCGAGGCCAGCAGCTCCAGTGATTCACGGTAGGCCGCGGTCTCGGCGCGCGGCCCGCTGATGGCCACCCAGCCAGCCCGATAGCCGGGCATCCGGTACGCCTTGGACAGCCCGCTGAACGTCAGTACCGGCAGGTCCGGCGCGACCGAGGCGGTGTGGACGTGGACGGCGCCGTCGTAGGTGATCTTCTCGTAGATCTCGTCCGAGAACAGGACCAGATCGTGCTTGCGCGCCAGGGCCGCGAACTGTTCCAGCACGTGCCGCGGGTAGACGGCGCCGGTGGGGTTGTTCGGGTTGATCAGCACGATCGCCCGCGTCCGGTCGGTGATTTTGGCTTCGACGTCCTTCATGTCCGGCCACCAGTGGTTGTCCTCATCGCAGAGGTAGTGCACGGCCTTGCCGCCGGAGAGCGTGACGGACGCGGTCCACAGGGGGTAGTCGGGAGCAGGGATCAGCACCTCGTCGCCGTTTTCCAAAAACGCCTGCAGCGTCATGGAGATCAGCTCGGACACCCCGTTGCCGATGAAGATGTCCTCCACGCCGATCTGCATCAGGCCCTTGGTCTGGTAGTACTGCGAGATGGCCGTGCGGGCGGAGAAGATGCCCTTCGAATCGCTGTAGCCCTGGGCGCCGCGCAGGTGGTGGATCATGTCCACCACGATCGACTCCGGCGCCTCCAGCCCGAACGGTGCGGGATCGCCGAGGTTCATCCGGAGGATGCGGTGGCCCTCCGCCTCCATCTTCTTGGCCGCGTGCAAAATCGGGCCGCGAAGTTCGTACCGGACGTTCTGGAGTTTGCTGGAATGTTGCATGGGACGCATGCCCTATTTTTTCACAGAGTGCATCGGACGTTCATGTGGGCTTCACCACTGCGCGGGTCTGGTGCCCGCTGCCGCATCGGCCTACCGTGGTTACGCTCGCGCAGGGGCACCGGCACGCGGTGCCGGTGCCTGTGCCTGTGCGCCCCTAACCGGAAAAATGGAGGAAAGCCATGGCTCTCACGCACATAAATCCAGCGGGCATGTTCCGCAGTCCGGCCTTTTCCCAGGGCGTGCTCGTGGACGGACCCGGCCGGCTGCTGATCGTCGGCGGCCAGAACGGGATCAACGCGGACGGCGAGATGGTCAGTGACGATCTTGCCGGCCAGACCAAGCAGGCGATGCGCAACGTGCTGGCCGTCCTCGAGGAGGCCGGTGCCACGCAGCAGGACGTGGCCAAGCTGAACATCTACCTCGCCGCCGGGCAGGACGCGAACGCGGGGTACGCCGCGGCCGCGGAGGTGTGGGGGCCGGTGCCGACGGCGATCACCGTCCTGCAGGTGGGCTCCGCGCGGCCAGGCGTGCTGGTGGAGATCGACGCGCTCGCCCAGGTCCCGCCTCAGCCCGAGTAGCCGCGGCCTGAGTAGCCGCTGAACGGAAACCGCAGCGCACCGCCGTCGTGCGCCGGCCGGGCCCCGTGCCGGCCTGCCCGGCCCGGGTTGGTTACTGCGGCCGGACCGGATGCTTGCTGACGATGGACACGCGGTTAAAAGCGTTCATCGCGACGGTGATCCAACTGACCGCGGAGAACTCGTCGTCGGTGAGTTCCTCTCGGGCGGCGGAATAGGCGCGCTCCTGGCTGTGGTGGTCCGTCAGTTCGGTCAGCGCCTCGGCCAGAGCCAGCGCGGCGCGCTCCTTGTCCGTGAAGACCTCGGTGTCCCGCCAGGACGGAAGCACGGAGAGGCGTTGCGCCGTCTCGCCCTCGCCGAGGGCCAGCCGGGTGTGCATGTTCAGGCAGTACGCACAGCCGTTGATCTGCGAGATGCGCAGGTTCAGCAACTCCACCAGTTTCCGGTCCAGCCCGGCTTCCTCGGCGGCGTCGGCTACCTTGAGCGCCACCCCGTTCAGGGCGCGGTAAGCCGCCGGTGTCTGCTTGTCGATGTAAAACCTGGCCGTACGTTCCTCGGTGCCCACTCAAAGCCTCCTGGTTGGTGTGTGATGCCCATTCTGACAGCACTGCCCGCGGTGGCACGATCGGAGTAGCGTGTGCCACATGGAATTCGAAAGGCCCTTCACGGAACCGACCGCCCGGCGCATCCGCGTGCGGCTGGGCGGGAGCCTGGTGGCTGACAGCACCAGGGCCAAGCTGCTGGTCCAGTACGACACCGGAAGCCTGCCCACCTACTACGTGCCGCGCGAGGACGTGGCGCACGAGGTGCTGTCCAATCCGCACACCGGGCGGGCGGGGCAGCAGGTGTGGGACGTGGCCGTTGGCAACAAGAGGGCCGAAGCCGGGGCCTGGGAGCATCCCGACCCGTCGGGCGGACTCGCCGCCCTGGCCGGGCATGTGACGTTCTCGTGGCGCCAGCTGGAATGGTACGAGGAAGACGAACGCGCGCAGGTACATGCCCGCGATCCCTACAAACGGGTAGACACGCTGCGCAGCTCGCGCCGGGTCCAGGTCTACCTGGAGGGCGAGAAGATCGCCGACAGCATCCGACCGCTGATGCTCTTCGAAACACATCTTCCCGTCCGCTACTACCTGCCCGCCGACGACGTGCGCACGGATCTCTTGGAAGCCAGCGACGCGGTGACCAGCTGCCCGTACAAGGGGCAGGCCCGCTACTGGTCGGTCCGCGTCGGCCAGGCGGTCGTTCACGATGTGGTGTGGAGCTACCCGGATCCGATCCCGGAAAATCCCAAGATCCGCGATCTCTTCTGCTTCTACAACGAGAAGGTGGACCTGGTGGTCGACGGCCAAGCGCAGGAAAAGCCGGACACGCCCTGGTCCTGATCCGGTCCTGACTCGCCGCCCGAAGGCCTGGGCCGGCGCCCGCGTGCTTCTGCTGCTTATACCTTCTTCTCCCGGGAGAAGAAAAGACTTTTGCGCATTTTTCCGGCGGCGGACTGTTGCATAATCAGCATGCTTATGTTCTCTTGGGGGAGAAGCGGTTTGGGTCGCGCACTTCCCGAGAAGATGGTGGGCTTCTGATGCAACACAACGAGAAAGACATTCAGGTTCTGTTCCGCAAGGCGAGACGCGCCAGGGGGTCCCTCCGCGCCGCCTTGGAAGAGGAGCTGGTGCTGGGGCACCTGGGCATTGCCGAGGGGATCGCCCGCAACTATTCGGGCCCGGGCAGGGAGCTCGATGACCTGAACCAGGTGGCGCGGCTGGGGCTGCTCAAGGCGGTCCGCGGTTTTGACCCCGAGCACGGCGCGGACTTCCGCGCCTACGCCGCCCCCACGGTCCACGGCGAACTGAAGCGCTACCTTCGCGACAGTTCGTGGATGATCCGCCCGCCGCGCCACCTCCAGGACCTGCGGACGGCGGCGATCAAAATGACGTCCGAACTCGCCCAGCGGCTGGGCCGCGAACCTGGGCTTCAGGAGCTGGCCGACGCGCTCGCCGAAAGCCCGGAACTGGTCGCCGAAGCCCTCAACTGCCACGGCAGCCTGCGTCCGGAATCACTGGACGGGACCCCCGAGGGGCAGGGGTTGGCCGAGACGCTGGCTGTCTCCGACGGCGGGACCGAACGGACCGAGGAACTGTTAATGCTTCGGGGCGCCATCCGCGAGCTGGAACCGCAGGAACGGCAACTGCTCTTCTACCGGTACTTCCAGGAGGAATCCCAGCGCCGCGTCGGCGAACGCATCGGCATGACCCAGATGCAGGTGTCCCGCGCGCTGGCCAGGATCCTGGTCAAGCTCCAGCACCGGGTGTTGGGGGAACGGCAGGCCCCCGCCCGGCAGCGGATGCGGACGGCGTAGCGACCGGCAGTTGCGCCACGGCGGCCAGGACGTCCTCCGGGCCGACGGCCAGCAGGGCGGGGTCCGGGTCCGCGGAAAACGTGTCGCCCAGCCTCAGGCTCTCGTCGGTCAGGACCGTATGGGGGCCGGGCGGCGGACCCCAGACGCTGACCGGTGCCGGCCCGAATATGACCACCGACGGCCGGGCATAGGCCGACGCCAGGTGGGCGGCGCCGGTATCGGCGGAAATGATGAGCGCGGCCTCGGCGATCGCCGAGGCAAACTCCGCCAGCGGCAGCGTCCCGGCGACGACGGTGTCCTGGTCCAGCCCGGCCAATTCGGCCACGGCCAGTGCCCGCGGCCGTTCCGCCGTGCTGCCGGTGAACAGGATGCGGTGTCCTTGGGCTGCCAGAACCCGGGCGACGGCGGCAAAGCGCTCGGCGGGCCATAGGCGGCTGCCGTAGGCGGCCCCGACATGAAGTACCGCGGCTCCCGGGCAGGGGCTCGGGACGGCGGGTTTATCCAGCCGGTAGTCGAGCGGATCCGCGTCGATCCCGTGCCATTGCAGCAGCCGGGCCCAGCGCTCGCGTTCGTGCACGCCTTCCGGCCATTCGGGGCCGTCCCAGCCGGGGGCCCGGTGGCCGATGCGCCT
>NZ_JBNHGL010000084.1:0-11374 GCF_059091245.1 Arthrobacter sp. Y3225116 | reverse complement strand
GATCACCAGCGAGGGGCGCCGGCCGAACTTGTCGCCGATGTGGCCGAAGATGATGCCGCCCAGCGGGCGCATGAAGAACCCGACCGCGTAGGCGGCGTCGGCGGCGCGAAGACCGGCCCGCAGCTCGCCGGTGAAGTCCGAGTAGCCCGGCGTGTCCAGGAGGTTGATTTTGACGTCGTCGTACATCAAGGGAAGGACGGAGAGCACGACGGAACGCTGCTGGTGGATCTCGGAGGGATCCGAGTCGCTGACGGTGGTGCCGTCGACGATCGAACCCATCCGGTTCGTGGCTCCCGCCGCCAGCAACAGGGCCTCCGCGAGCATCGTCTTCCCGGCACCGGAGTGGCCCACCAGCACCACGTTGCGGATCTGCTCCGGCCGGGACACCGTTGCCGCGGCGGAGACCTCCGCCCGGCGCAGATCGGCGCTCCGTCCAGAACCCTTCGCCAACCCGTTGGCCGATTTCCCCGACATGAGCGCCTCCTGGCGTCGTAGGCAGCCTCGTCCCTGCACACTCGCGTGCTGTTAACAGATTCGACACCCAGAAGGGGTACACCGGCAAGGGTTGGACCGCATCCCTGTGCAAACAAGACCAGGCCGGGCTGCCGCGCAGCTGGTCTGGTTGGGACATCCGATCGTTGCTAGCGTGGCGGAATGAACCCGTCGAAGGCCCCAGCCGAGATCCTTAACATTGCCGGCAGCGAGGTTCGCATCTCGAGTCCGGACAAGGTGGTGTTCCCACAACCCGGGCTGACGAAGCTCGACCTGGTTCGCTACTACCTTGCCGTCGCGGATGGTGCACTGCGCGGCGCCGGCGGCCGCCCAATGGTGCTCAAGCGCTTCCCGAAGGGCATCGATGCTGAGCCATTCTTTCAGAAGCGCGTGCCTGAAAACCACCCTGACTTCATCCACACGACAACGCTGCACTATGCGTCGGGGACATCAGCCGAAGAGGCCGTCCTTAGGGATGCTGCGGGCCTAGCGTGGGTCGTGAATCTTGGATGCCTGGACCTCAACCCGCACCCCGTGCGCGCCGAGGACCTCGAGCACCCCGACGAGCTGCGGGTCGACCTCGATCCGATGCCGGGAGTCGACTGGTCGCAGATCGTCGACGTCGCCTGCGTCGCACGGGAAGTGCTCAACGACGTGGGACTGGTGGGTTGGCCGAAGACGAGTGGGTCGCGGGGACTCCACATCCTTGTGCGCATCGCGCCTCAATGGTCGTACCGCCACGTGCGGCTCGCCGCAGAGACCCTCGCTCGCGAGGTCGAGAACCGCGCTCCCGGCCTCGCCACCGCACGGTGGTGGAAGGAGGAGCGCGGCGAGAGTGTGTTCGTCGACTTCAACCAGAACGCCAAAGACCGCACCGTGGCTTCCGCGTACTCGATCCGGCCCCTGCCCGACGCCCGGGTTTCGACGCCGCTCACATGGGACGAGGTCACCTCCGCCCGGCCGGAACAGTTCACTGTGCGCTCGGTGCTCGAGCGCTTCGCCGACGTGGGCGACCCTCACGCCGGCATCGATGACGCGGTCGGCACCCTCGACGGGCTCCTCGCCTTGGCGGCCGAGCTCGGCCCCGCCGAGAAACCGCCGGGCGGCGGCGACGGCTCCGGCCGCCGGAAGTCGATGATGCCGCTCATTGAAGTGGCCCGAACCAAGACCAAGCCCGAGGCGTACGCGGCGCTCGATGAGTGGAAGACTCGGCATGCGGACGTCGTCCCGGCCCTGCAACCGGCTGATGTGCTCGTCGACGGAATGCGCGGATCAAGCTCGCTCTGGTACAGGGTGCGAGTGAACTTGCAGCACGTCCCCGTAACGAAGCGGCCGCCGCAGGAGGAGCTCATCAGCGACTACGACCCACGGGCCGGCAAGGACTGGCCGGGGCGCCCGGGGTCCTAACCCACTGACCAAAACCGGAAGCGCACAAAGCCAACGGAACAGCCGGTGTCTGCAAGGTGCAGCTTGTCCCCCAGCCAATGTCACGTCTTGCAGTTCCGACGCGGAACAGCTCCGCCATGACCAATCTGCAGCGCCACTGCGCCAAAACCAAGCGAGGAGCCGGCTGCCCCGGCAACGGCCGACAAATGAAAGACCCCCGAAGGGGCCCACAAGTCAACATTTGTCCACTACCAGAGGCCTACATGCCTCCGCACAGTAAAAACGTGCCCGAGGTGGGATTCGAACCCACACGGTTTTACCCGCCGCATTTTGAGTGCGGTGCGTCTGCCATTCCGCCACTCGGGCCTGCACCGGTCGCGAAGCAGGTCTCCAAACTGTGAAAACCGTCATGCTGCCCGGTGCGCGAATCTACTCTACATGCCGATAGGCTATTTCACGGAACCGACGCCATGCCAATGGCAACGCAACACTCTAGGAGCGCCAGTGTCTGAACAAACCGAGTCTGTCCCCGCTCGCCGCGTCGTCGTCGCGGAGGACGAGACACTGATCCGCCTGGATATCGTCGAAATTTTGAGGGGCGAGGGCTACGACGTCGTTGGCGAAGCCGACAACGGCGAAAAGGCCGTGGAACTCGCCCAGGAACTGAAGCCGGACCTGGTCCTCATGGATGTGAAGATGCCCGTGATGGACGGCATCTCGGCCGCGGAGCAGATAGTCAAGGCGCGCATCGCCCCGGTGGTGCTGCTGACCGCGTTCAGCCAGAAAGAGCTGGTGGAGCGCGCACGCGACGCCGGTGCCATGGCCTACGTGGTGAAGCCCTTCACGCCCGCGGACCTGATCCCGGCCATCGAGATCGCGCTCTCCCGCCACGAAGAGATCGCCGCCCTGGAATCCGAGGTATCCGACCTGCAGGAGCAGTTCGAGACCCGGAAGCTGGTGGAGCGGGCCAAGAGCCTGCTCATCACCAAGATGGGCCTGACCGAGCCGGAAGCGTTCCGCTGGATCCAGAAGACGTCGATGGACCGCCGGCTGAGCATGCGCGAAGTCGCCGAGACCATCATCAACCAGGTGAACTGAGGCAACGCGAACGGCGAACTAGGCAGCGGGAACGTCGAACCGAGGCAACGCGAACGGCGAACCAAGGACAGCAGAACGGCCTCCGGAATGATCCGGAGGCCGTTTTGCTGTCCTAGTGCCTGCAGCGGCCCTTCGCCTACGACGACGGCCAGGGCCCGACCCGCTCGGGCCGCGGGTGCGGCTGCCCGTCCAGCAGTTCGCCGGCGTCCGCCAGGTCGCCCACCCTGTGCACCTTCAGGGAGTTGGTGGAACCGGCCTTGCCCGGGGGCGAACCGGCGGCGATGACGACCAGGTCATCGATCTCCACCAGCCCGCGCTCGTACAGGATCCGGTCCACCTGGGCGGTCATCTGGTCCGTGTGCTCGACGAACTCCACGACCAGCGGCTGGATGCCCCAGGTCAGCGACAGCACGTTCAGGGTGGACTGGAGCGGGGTGAACGCGAAGACCGGCCGACCCGGGCGCAGCCGGCTGAGCCGGCGGGCCGAGTCGCCGGACTGGGTGAACGTGCAGATGTACTTGGCGTCGAGCTGGTCGGCGATCTGCACGGCCGCCCGGGTGATGGCGCCGCCGCGGGTTTTCGGCTGGCTGCCCAGCGGCTGGATGCGGTCCAGCCCGTGCTGCTCGGTGGACTCGATGATCCGGGCCATGGTCCTAACCGTCTCCAGCGGGTACTTGCCCACGCTGGTTTCGCCCGAGAGCATGACCGCGTCCGCACCGTCGAGCACGGCGTTGGCGCAGTCCGATGCCTCGGCCCGGGTGGGCCGCGGGTTGTCGATCATCGATTCGAGCACCTGGGTGGCCACAATCACCGGTTTCGCCCAGCGGCGGGCCAGTTCGACGGCGCGCTTCTGCACCAGCGGCACGTCCTCCAGAGGCAACTCCACGCCCAGGTCTCCGCGGGCGATCATGATGGCGTCGAACGCGTCGATGATCTCTTCGATGGCGTCCACGGCCTGCGGCTTCTCGATCTTGGCGATCACCGGGGCGCGGCGTCCCTCCTCGTCCATGATTTCGTGGACCCGCCGGACGTCACCGGCGTTGCGCACGAAGGACAGGGCCACCATATCGACGCCGGTCTTGAGCGCCCAACGCAGGTCTTCCTCGTCCTTCTCGCTCAGGGCCGGGACGTTGACCGCGACGCCGGGCAGGTTGATGCCCTTGTTATTGGACACCGCACCCGCCACGGTGACTTCCGTGACCACCTTGACGTCGTCGACCTCGATGGCCTTGAGCGCCACCTTGCCGTCGTCGATCAGCAGGGAGTCGCCCACGTTGACGTCGCCCGGCAAGCCCTTGTGCGTGGTCGAGCACTGCTCGGCGGTTCCCTCCACGTCCTCGGTGGTGATCGTGAAGCGGTCCCCCACCGCCAGGTGGTGGGGACCGTTCACGAACCGCCCCAGGCGGATCTTGGGGCCCTGCAGGTCGGCGAAGATGCCCACCGGCTTGGACAGTTCGGCCGACGCCTTGCGGACGTTGTCGTAGGTCTGCTGATGCACGCGGTAGTCGCCGTGGCTCATGTTCATCCGGGCCACGTCCACGCCCGCCTGGAGGACGGCCAAAGTGCTCTCGTAACTGGCGATGGCAGGACCGAAGGTTGCAACGATTTTTGCGCGTCTCATATCCCTACCCTAATCAGAATGCGGCCATCGCGCAGGCGTGCCGCCGCTACGGCAGCACCGCGATCGCACGGTCTTCCGGGGCCACCGGTGCCGGCAGCCGCGTGGTACCGGTCAGCCACCGGTCGACAGCGGCCGCGCAGGCGCGCCCCTCGGCGATCGCCCACACGATCAAGGACTGTCCGCGGCCGGCGTCGCCGGCGACGAAGATGCCCTCGGCGCCGGTCATGTAGCCGCCGTCGCGGGCGACGTTCCCGCGCTCGTCGAAGGCCGCGTTGACCTGCGCGTCGATCCCGGCGTGCTCCGGACCGGTGAAGCCCAGGGACAGGAACACCAGGTCCGCCGGGATCTCCCGCTCCGTGCCGGGCTTGGGCACCCTCCTGCCGTCCACGAACTCGGTCTCGGCGACCTTCAGCGCCGTGAGCACGCCGTTCTCGCCCACAAACTCCACGGTGGAGGCGAGGTAGGTCCGCTGGCCGCCTTCCTCGTGGGCGCTGGCCACTTCGAACAGCGTCGGGAACGTCGGCCACGGCTGGTGCGAAGCACGCTGGGCCGGCGGCTGCTTGCCGATGGCCAGGGTGGTCACCGAGGCCGCCTGCTGCCGGTGCGCGGTGCCGAGGCAGTCCGCGCCGGTGTCGCCGCCGCCCAGGATCACCACGTGCTTGCCCCGGGCGTCGATCTGGTCCGGGACCGCCTCGCCGGCCACCACCCGGTTGGCCTGCACCAGGTAGTCCATGGCGAAGTGCACGCCGGACAGCCCGCGCCCGGGGATCGGCAGGTCCCGCGGCACGGTGGCACCGGTCGCGATCACTACGGCGTCGTAGCGGCGGCGCAGCTGATCCCAGCTGATGTCCTTGCCCGCCTCGATGCCGGTGCGGAACCGCGTGCCCTCGGCCCGCATCTGCTCCAGCCGGCGGTCCAGGTAGTGCTTCTCCATCTTGAAGTCGGGAATGCCGTACCGCAGCAACCCGCCCACCTTGTCGTCGCGCTCGTACACCGCCACGGTGTGGCCCGCTCGCGTCAGCTGCTGCGCCGTGGCCAGCCCCGCGGGTCCGGATCCGACGATCGCGATTGTGTGACCGGTCAGCCGCTCCGGCGCGTGCGGAGTCACCCAGCCCTGGTCGAAGGCTTCCTCGATGACGGACACCTCCACCTGCTTGATGGTCACCGCCGGCTGGTTGATGCCCAGCACGCAGGCCGCCTCACACGGCGCCGGGCACAGCCGGCCGGTGAATTCGGGGAAGTTGTTGGTGGCGTGCAGCCGCTCGATCGCCTCCTGGTCCTTGCCGCGCCAGGTCAGGTCGTTCCACTCCGGGATCAGGTTGGCCAGCGGACAGCCCTGGTGGCAGAACGGGATGCCGCAGTCCATGCAGCGGCCGGCCTGGCTGCGGAGCACGCCCTTTTCCTGCGCCTCGTAGACTTCCTTCCAGTCCATGATCCGCACGGGAACAGGGCGGCGGGGCTGGGTCTGGCGTTCTCGGACTTTCATAAATCCGCGTGGATCAGCCACCGGTTACCTCCAGGATTCGGTTCCAGACAACGTCGCCGTCGGGGTCGAGCCCCTCGGCTTCGGCGTTCGCCCGGGCTTGCAGCACCGCCGCGTAGTCGCGCGGCAGCACCTTGGTGATGCGGGCCAGGGTGCCTTCGAGGTCCTCCAGCAGGCGCGCGGCCAGCCGGGAACCGGTCTCCTCCGCATGTTTCTTCAGCAGGGCGGCGATGGTCCCTTCGTCCGCCGGGTCCGGCCGCAGCAGCTGCAATTCGCCGTTGCCGGTGCTCTGCGTGTTCAGCATGCCCGGGTCCAGGTCCAGCACGTAGGCCACGCCGCCGGACATGCCGGCGCCGAAGTTGCGGCCGGTCCGGCCCAGGACCAGGGCCAGTCCCCCGGTCATGTACTCGCAGCCGTGGTCGCCAATTCCTTCGACGACGGCGGTGGCACCCGAGTTTCGGACCAGGAACCGCTCGCCCACCTGGCCGCGCAGGAACATCTCGCCGCTGGTGGCGCCGTAACCGATGACGTTGCCGGCAATCACGTTGCGTTCGGACGCGAACGTGTTGGCCCGGTCCGGCCGGACGATAATCCGTCCGCCGGAGAGCCCCTTGCCGACGTAGTCGTTCGAGTCGCCGAGCAGCCGCAGGGTGATGCCGGCGGGCAGGAAGGCGCCCAGCGACTGCCCGGCCTGGCCGGTCAGCGTCACGTCGATGGTGTCGTCCGCCAGGGGCTCGATGCCGAAACGCCTGGTCACTTCGTGGCCGAGCATCGTGCCTACGGCCCTGTCGGTGTTGATCACGTCCAGGCTGATCCGCACCGGTTCGCGCTTAATCAGCGCGTCGGAGCTCATGGCGATCAACTGGTTGTCGAAGTGCTTGTCCAGTTCGTGGTTCTGCGTGGTCATATTGCGCAGCGGGATGTCGGAGTCGGTGCCGTAGCCGCGCAGGATCGGTGACAAGTCCAGGCCGTCGGCCTTCCAGTGGTCGACCGCTTCGCGGGTGTCCAGCAGCTCCGCGTGGCCGATGGCCTCGGCCAGGCTGCGGAAGCCCAGCCCGGCCAGCAGTTCACGCACTTCCTCCGCGATGAACTCGAAGAAGTTGACCACGAACTCGGGCTTGCCGGTGAACCGGCGGCGGAGTTCCGGGTTCTGCGTGGCAACCCCCACGGGGCAGGTGTCCAGGTGGCAGACGCGCATCATGATGCAGCCGGAGACCACCAGCGGCGCCGTCGCGAAGCCGAACTCCTCGCCGCCCAGCAGCGCCGCGATCACCACGTCGCGGCCGCTCTTCAGTTGCCCGTCCACCTGCACGACCACCCGGTCCCGCAGGCCGTTGAGCATCAGCGTCTGCTGCGTCTCGGCCAGCCCCAGTTCCCAGGGCGCTCCGGCATGTTTGAGCGAGTTCAGCGGGCTCGCCCCGGTGCCGCCGTCGTGCCCCGAGACGAGGACGACGTCGGCCTTCGCCTTGGTCACGCCGGCCGCCACGGTGCCGATCCCGACTTCGGACACCAGCTTCACATGCACGCGTGCCGAGGGGTTGGAGCGCTTCAGGTCGTAGATCAGCTGCGCCAGGTCCTCGATCGAGTAGATGTCGTGGTGCGGCGGCGGTGAGATCAGCCCCACGCCCGGTGTCGAATGCCGGGTCCGGGCCACCCACGGGTAGACCTTCTGGCTCATCAGCTGGCCGCCCTCGCCGGGCTTGGCTCCCTGGGCCATCTTGATCTGGAGGTCCTCGGCGTTGGTGAGGTACAGGCTGGTGACGCCGAACCGGCCGGAGGCCACCTGCTTGATCGCCGAACGGCGCTCCGGGTCCAGCAGCCGGTCCACGTCCTCGCCGCCCTCGCCGGTGTTCGATTTCCCGCCCAGCCGGTTCATGGCGATGGCCAGCGTCTCGTGCGCCTCCTGCGAGATGGAGCCGTAGCTCATGGCCCCCGTGGAGAACCGCTTGACGATGCTGGCGACGGGTTCGACCTCCTCCAGCGGCACGGGCGGGCGGGCGCCGGCCTTGAACTTCAACAGGCCGCGGAGCGTCATCAGGTCCTTCGCCTGGTCGTCCACGCCGCGGGTGTAGGCCTTGAACACGTCGTAGCGCCGTTCGCGGGTGGCATGCTGCAGCCGGAACACCGTCTCCGGGTTGAACAGGTGCGGCGGTCCTTCGCGGCGCCACTGATACTCGCCGCCGTTCTCGAGCGACCGGTGGGGGTCTTCGATCCCGTCGGCGGGGTAAGCCTGGGCGTGCCGTGCCGCGGCCTCGGCGGCGATGACGTCCAGGCCCACGCCGCCGAGCTGCGACTGGGTGCCGGCAAAGTACTGGTCGACCAGGGATTGGGCGAGTCCGATCGCCTCGAATGTCTGGGCACCGCAGTAGGAGGGGACGGTGGATATGCCCATCTTGGACATGATCTTCAGCACGCCCTTGCCCAGGCCCTTGATCAGGTTCTGCACGGCCTGGGCCGCGGTGACGCCCTGGAGGTCGCCGTTGCGCACCAGTTCCTCGCAGCTTTCCATCGCCAGGTACGGATTGACGGCGGAGGCGCCGTACCCGATCAGGGCGGCGACGTGGTGGACCTCGCGCACGTCGCCGGCTTCCACCAGCAGCGAGATCTTGGTCCGGTTGGCGCTCTTGAGCAGGTGGTGGTGCACGGCGCTCGTCAGCAGCAGCGACGGGATTGGCGCCCATTGGGCGTTCGAGTCCCGGTCCGAGAGCACGATGAACTTCACGCCGCGGTTGACGGCGCCGGAGACCTTTTCGCAGATTTCCTGCAGCCGGGCGGCCAACTCGGCGGCGCCGCCGTCGGGCCGGTAGAGGCCACTCACCTTCAGCGCGAGGCGGCTGCCCTCCTCGTCTTCCATCGCGGCGATCTTGGCCAGTTCGTCGTTGTTGATCACGGGGAAGTTCAGCGCCACCTGGGTGGTGCGCACCTGGCCGGTCGCCAGCAGGTTGCCGTCGGGGCCGATCGACGAACGCAGCGAGGTCACGAGTTCTTCGCGGATGGCATCCAGCGGAGGGTTGGTCACCTGGGCGAAGGACTGCACGAAGTAGTCGAACAGCAGCCGCGGGCGCTTGGACAACACCGCGATCGGGGTGTCGGTGCCCATGGCCCCCAGCGGTTCGGCGCCGGTGCGGGCCATCGGGCCCAGCAGAATCCGCAGCTCTTCCTGCGTGTAGCCGAAGGTCCGCTGGCGGAGGTTGACCGACGCGGCGGTGTGCACCACGTGCTCGCGTTCCGGCAGGTCCTCCAGCCGGATCATGTTGTCCTTGAGCCATTCGCCCCACGGGTTGGCGGCCGCGACGTCGGCCTTGATCTCCTCGTCCTCGACCAGCCGGCCGGCCTCGGTATCCACCAGGAACATCTTCCCCGGCGAGACCCGGCCCTTCCTGACCACCGTGGCGGGATCGATGTTGACGACCCCGACCTCCGAGGCCAGCACGACCAACCCGTCCTCGGTGACCCAGTAGCGGGCCGGGCGCAGGCCGTTGCGGTCGAGCACGGCGCCGACGAGCCGGCCGTCGGTGAAGGAAACGGCGGCGGGGCCGTCCCACGGCTCCATCAGCATCGAGTGGTACTGGTAGAAGGCGCGCCGCTCAGGGTCCATCGTGGCGTGGTTCTCCCACGCCTCGGGAATCATCATCATGATCGCTTGCGTAATCGGGCGTCCCGCGAGCATCAGCAATTCGGCGACTTCGTCAAAGGAGGCGGAGTCGGAGGCGCCGGGCGTGCAAATCGGAAACAGTTCTTCAGGCGTGTCGCCCAGCAGGGGGCCCTTCAGCTGCGACTGCCGGGCCCGCATCCAGTTGCGGTTGCCCTTGACCGTATTGATCTCGCCGTTGTGCGCGATGGTGCGGAACGGCTGGGCCAGCGGCCACGAGGGGAACGTGTTGGTGGAGAAGCGGGAGTGGACGATACCCAGTTTCGTCTTGAAGCGGGGGTCGGAGAGGTCCGGGTAGAAGGGTTCCAGCTGCGCGGTGGTCAGCATTCCCTTGTAGACGATGGTCTTGGACGACAGCGACGGGAAATACACGCCGAACTTGTTTTGGGCGCGCTTGCGGACGCGGAAAACGCGGGCATCCACATCGCTGCTGCCGGCGGCGGCCGGGTTGACGCCTAGGAACACCTGGGCAAAGTGGGGCATGCAGGACCGCGCCATAGCGCCGACCAGTTCGGCCACCACCGGGACGTCGCGCCAGCCGAGGACTGTGAGGCCCTCGGAGGCGGCGATGGCCTCCACGCCTTCCCGCGCTACCGCCGCCTCAGACTCGTCGCTGGGCAGGAACGCGGTTCCGGCGGCATACAGCCCGGGTGCCGGCAGTTCAAAGCCCACCACCGCGCGGAAGAATTCATCGGGGATCTGGGTGAGCAACCCGGCGCCGTCGCCGGTTCCTTCGTCGGCGCCGACCGCGCCGCGGTGTTCCAAATTGCGCAGCGCCGTCAGCGCGGCGTCGACGATGTGGTGGCCCGGCCCGCCCCGCAGGGTGGCAATCACCGCCAGGCCGCAGGCGTCCTTTTCGTGGGCGGGGTCGTACAGCCCGGTTTTTTCCGGGTAGGCGGCGAACCGACTGAACGGCGAGGGCACCGTGGTGTGCCGGCGTTCGTGTCCGCCGCCGGGGCTGCGCGGGGTACTCGACCCCTTGAACGGAGGAGTCATCTGAACTTCCTTCTCCTGGATGTAGGTGAGAAGGGGACGGCGCTGGCCCCGCCCGGGCCCGCTCGAGCAAGCAGGCCCGTGATGCATGGATTCTGTGGTTAGCTCACCCCGCACAGCGCATTCGGTGTCCAGGGGTCGGATGGGGCCGCCAGGATGAACTGTGCGGTTGATCGGCCACGGCCGCCGGGACCGCACTGGGTGGTGCGCCTTGTCCGGCGGAGAATCCACGTCAGTGTGGTCGGTACGCCGCATGCCTGCGCCCGGTCGGTGGTCCGGGAGGTGCGTACTGATAGTTCGGACCGCCTATGAGGGCGGGCCGGCCGCGGATCGAGTCTGTTCTGCGGTAGAGCGACGATAGCACGGCGGGCACCCCGCATCACAGGCTTTTCCGGTTTTTTACCGACCGCTTTCCGGATTGCCGACGGCAGCCCGGAGCGCACAAAGCCGCCGGAACGTCAGATTGCTGCGTTCCGGCGGCTGCGCGGGGAAAACTAGTTCTGGCTGCGGTTGTTGTCCGCCCTGAACGGGTCGTGCCCGGCCGCGGCATCGGCGGCTTTGGGGGCATTGGCGGGCTTGGCGGCGTCCGCGGGGTTGGCGGCGGGGTTGGCGGCATCCGCGGGCTTTGCAGCAGCATCCGCGGGCTCGG
>NZ_JBNHGL010000083.1:0-11391 GCF_059091245.1 Arthrobacter sp. Y3225116 | reverse complement strand
CGGCGAACACCAGCGGCGGCAGCATCGCCAACACGCCGATGGTGGTGGCGTCGAAGCCCAGTTCGGGGCCAAGCCGTCCCAGCAGCGGACCGACGGCGGAGACCGCGGCGCGCAGGCTCAGCGCCATCAGCAGGATGCCCAGCAGCGCGCCGATCCGCCCGGTCCACGGCCTGCGGAGGAAGTAGTTCACCCGCCTACCCTAGCCGCGGCCCGCCCGCCTACCCGGCCGGATACGGTTCGCGGCGCAGCAACCTGGCCAGATGAACGGCGTTGCGCGCCGCCGTCGCCGTCGTCGCCACGGTCACGTCCGGGGTTTCCGGCAGGTCCTGGAAGTCGGTACCGTGCATCGCCTCCCCCACCCAATACGTGGACCCCTGCGCCGGCAGGCTGAACCCGATATCGCCCAGGCCCTGGTACAGCTCCGCGGTCACGTGATGGGCGCCGTCCTCATTGCCGACGACGGCCACCAGCGCGACCTTGTTGAACATGCTGGGCCGGCCCTGCTCGTCAGTTTCGGACAGCTCCGCGTCCAGGCGTTCGAGCACGAGTTGCGCCTGGCTCGCGGCGTGGCCCAGCCAAATCGGCGTCGCCAGCACCAGGATGTCGGCGGCCAGGACTTTGGCGCGGATGGATGGCCAGGCGTCGCCGTTGCCCATGTCGGTCTGCACGCCGGGTTTGACGTCGTGGTCCACAACCCGCAAGAGGTCACACGTGACGCCGTGTCCCGATAATTGCGTGATCACCTGCCGGGCCAGCAGTTCGCTGCTCGACGGTTTAGGCGACGGTGTCAGGGTGCAGACCAGTGCCAGTGCGTTGAGTTTTGTATCCTCCATAGCGCCATTCTGCGGCTTCGGGCAGTTAATGGACAGTCCGCCGGCCATGCCACCGGCCGTCGACGATCGTCCAAAAGCCGATCCACGCCGCCACCGTTCGCTCCCCTTGTAACCAACTTCCGGGCGGTGACAGGCGCCGCCGTAAGATGGTGCTGGCGCCCTTCCCGTGCGGCGCCGCGGACCGCCGAACGCCCGCCCCGGGCGGCTGCGGCCTGCGAAGAACTAGGAAGTGGTGCCAAGGATGCTTGACCCGTCAACGATCGAGTCCATCGCCGACGAGCTGGTGGAGGCCGGCCGGACCCGGACGCCGGTGAAACGGCTGACCGCCCGCTACCCGGAGATGACCATTGAAGACTCCTACAAGGTGCAGAACCTGTGGCGCGAGCGCAGCGAGACCGCCGGCCGTACGCTGGCGGGCCGGAAGATCGGCCTGACGTCCAAGGCGATGCAGTACGCCACCGGCATCAGCGAACCGGACTACGGGATCATCTTCGACGACATGATCCTGGAGAACGGCTGCACGGTGAAGTGGGACCAGTACACCCACCCGCGCATCGAAGTCGAACTGGCCTTCGTGCTTAACCGCGATGTCAAGGGCCCCAACGCCACAATTTTTGACGTTTTGAACGCCACCGAGTACGTGGTTCCCGCGCTCGAGATCCTGGACTCGCGGATCGAGATGGAGGGCCGCACCATCGTGGACACCATCTCCGACAACGCCGCCATGGGCGCCATGGTGATCGGCGGCAACCCGGTCCGCCCGCAGGACGTCGACCTGCGCTGGATCTCCGCCATCCTGTACAAGAACCAGACCGTGGAGGAGACCGGCGTCGCCGCGGGCGTGCTCAACCACCCGGCCGCCGGCGTCTACTGGCTGGCCAACAAGATTGCCCCGCACGGCGACCACCTGAAGGCCGGTGAAACCATCCTCGCCGGCTCGTTCACCCGCCCCATGTGGGTCCACAAGGGGGACACCGTCTTCGCCGACTACGGGCAGTTGGGAACCATCACGTGCCGTTTCGAGTAGAACCCGACCCGTCCTTCAAGGACGCCCTCTCCGCCGCCGACCGGCCGCTGGCCGGCATCTGGGTCTGCTCCGGCTCGCCCCTGGTGGCGGAGCTCTGCGCCGGGGCCGGCTTTGACTGGATCTTCATCGACGCCGAGCACTCCCCCAACGGGCTGGAGTCCGTGCTGGCTCAGTTGCAGGCGGTGCGCGGCTATCCCGGCATCCCAGTGGTCCGCCCGCCGGTCAACGACACCGTGCTGATCAAGCAGTACCTGGACCTGGGCGCGCAGTCACTGATCATTCCGATGGTGCACACGGCCGAACAGGCCCGCGCGGCCGTGGCGGCCACCCGCTACCCGCCGGCCGGCGTGCGCGGCGTCGGTTCCGCGCTGGCCCGTTCGGCCCGCTGGAACCGGATCCCCGACTACCTCACCCGCGCGGAGGAAACGCTGACGCTGATCGTGCAGATCGAGTCCGCCGAGGCCGTGGAAAACGCCGCCGAGATCGCCGCGGTCGACGGCGTGGACGGCGTGTTCATCGGACCGTCCGACCTCGCCGCCTCGATGGGCGTGATTGGCCAGCAGGAGCACCCGGACGTCGTCGCCGGCGTGGAGAAGGTGCTGAAGGCGGCCCAGGCGGCCGGCAAGTTCGTCGGGGTCAACGCCTTCGCCGAAGCCTCCGCCCGCCGCTACATGGAGTGGGGTGCCGACTTTGTCGGCGTCGGCGCCGACGTGGCGCTGCTGGCCCGCGGCTCCGAAGCCCTGGCGGCCAAGTACATCCCCTCGGACGGGGCCGGCGAGGCCGGAAGCCCCGCCAGTTACTGATCCTCCGTAGAACGACGGCGGTGCTTGGGTGGCTTCGGAACCCACCCGAAGCGCCGCCGTCCTACGCGGCGAGGTGGAGCAACTGCTGGTTGGGGAAGCGTCCTTCGGCTAAAAATGCTAAGACTTGACCATGGCTGATTCTTTCAAGGTTGGCGATAGAGTGCGCTGGAATTCAGAGGCCGGCGAAATTCACGGCAGGGTCACCAAGGTCCACACCAAGGACTTCGAATTCCTGGGCCGCACGAGGCGCTGCTCCGAGGATGAGCCCCAGTACGAAGTCCAGAGCGACAAGACGGACAATTTGGCTGTCCACAAGGGCTCGGCGCTGCGCAAAGCGGGCTAACCGGCGACGCCGCCGAAGGCTCTAGGGCCTGGACTCCACCGACGTTTGAGACTCCACAGAAGTTCGAGGAAACAAGACGTGGCAACTGTCTCCAGCAATCTTTCCGGCCGGCAACCGACCGTCCGGGCGCTGGCGCGGATTTCCCACACGCCCGGGGGTGTCGGGCTGATCGACCACCTGCTGCGGGCGCCGACAGCGGACGAGGTGGAACTGCGGGTCAGCCTCTGCGGGCTGTGCGGCTCGGACGTTATTGTCTACCGTGCCGACACGGCAGCAGCGCCGGTTCCGCTGGGTATGGTGCTCGGGCACGAGTCGGTCGGCACGGTGGTCCGCACGGGGCTGCTGGTTCCCGAGTGGCTCGCGCCGGACACCCGGGTAGTACCCATTTCCACCGTGGGCTGCGGCCACTGCGAGGCGTGCCGGGCGGACCAGCCGCATCTTTGCGCCGAGCGCTCCGGCCTGGGGCTAACCCAGCACGGCCAAGCCACTTCACGGGCGCTCGTTCCGTGGCGCAACCTGGTGCCCGTGCCGGAGTCGGTTCCGGACACCACCGCGGTTCTAGCAGAGCCCGCGTCCATCGCCTGGCGCGCGGTCTCCACTGTCGCCCGCATCCAGCCCGGGGAGCGCGTGGCAGTCTCGACCACCCGCAGCATCGGCCTGCTCGCCGGACTGATGGCACAGCGCGCTGGCGCCGAGGTGACGATGATCGGCCGCGACGGCCCCGGCCACGCGGCTCGGGTTGAGTTGGCCCAAGGCCTTGGCTTGGGCAGCACCACCGAGCAGCAACCCAACACCTACGATGTGTGGATCGAAGCGACCGGTGCTGGTACCAATCTGGCACGTGCCGTTCAGGAACTGCGGCCCTTGGGCCGCCTGGTCATGGTGGCGATGTATGCCACCGGGACCGCCCCGGCGCCCGTGGTCCGGACCAGCAAGGACCTTGCCGTCCTGCGCAGCTTCATCTCCACCCGGCCGGATTTCGAGCAGGCACTGGCCTTCCTCGCCACCCTTCCGGATTTGGGCGAGCGCCTCATCACGACCTACCCGATGGGCCGGGCCGTGGAAGCACTGCGGCTCACGGCGGAAGGCCACCTTGACGCAGCTGGACGGCCACTGGTCAAAGCCGTGCTCGATCCAGCCAGGTGAACAAAAGCCTCGACATGTGACCGAATGGTCACCTATTATGGGTGCATGGATGCCGTGTTCAAGGCCTTGGCGGATCCCACCCGGCGCGGCCTGCTGGATGAACTGTTCCGCGAGGACGGGCAGACCCTCACCGCACTCGAAGCGCGGTTCGGCATCACGCGCTTCGGCGTCATGAAGCACCTGAAGCAACTGGAAGAGGCCGGCCTGGTGGTCACCCGCCGCCGCGGCCGCGAAAAACTCCACTTCCTGAATCCGGTGCCCATTCGGCTCATCCACGACCGCTGGGTGAGCAAGTATGCACAACCATGGGCCGCTGCCCTCAGCGACCTCAAATCCCGATTGGAAAGTCCCATGGAAAAAATCTTCGAAATCTACATCCGCACCACCCCGGAACAACTCTGGGAAGCCATCACGGACAGCGAGATCAGAAGCACGTACCAGTTCGGCAACCGGATCGAGACCGACTGGACGCCGGGTTCCCGGTACGCGGTGACCAACCCACGGGCCGGTGCGCCGCTGAGTGAAGGCGAGAACCTGGAAGTCGATCCGCCCCGCCGGCTGGTCCAGACCATGCGCGCGCTGTGGGGCGAGGACGTCGCGGCCGAAGGCACGTCCCGGGTGACGTGGGAGATCGAACGGGTGGAGGATTCCTGCCGCCTCACCGTCACGCACGATCAGCTGCGCGAGGGCGCCAACGAGCAGGTGTACGGCGGCTGGCCGATGGTCCTGTCCGGCCTCAAGACGTGGCTGGAGACCGGCGAGAAACTCACCACACCCGGCTCCCTGATGTACACCTGAGCACCGGGCCGGCGTACCCTGGCGCTGCCGCGCGCGGCGAGGCCAGGCGCGGCACACCCCGGAAACGGCACAGCAGGCGCCCTTGTGCGAGGGCGCCTGCCGGCGTCGGCGGACGGCGGGTCCGGGACCTGCGGACTCAGGAGAGCTTGGAGGCCACCAGGGAGGTCAGATCCACCAGGCGGTTGGAGTAGCCCCATTCGTTGTCGTACCAGCCCACGACCTTGACCTGGTTGCCCATGACCTTGGTGAGGCCGGAGTCGAAGATGGCCGAGGCCGGGTCGGTGACGATGTCCGAGGAGACGATGGGGTCCTCGGTGTAGGTCAAGATGCCGGCCAGGCGGGGATCCGCGGCGGCCGTCTTGAATGCCTCGTTGACTTCCTCGACGGTCACCTCGCGGCCGACCGTGACGGTGAGGTCCGTGGCCGAACCGGTGGGCACCGGCACTCGGATGGCGAAGCCGTCCAGCCGGCCCTTGAGCTCGGGCAGCACCTGCCCGATCGCCTTGGCGGCCCCGGTCGAGGTGGGAACCATGTTGATCGCGGCGGCCCGGGCCCGGCGCAGGTCGCGGTGCGGCCCGTCCTGGAGATTCTGGTCCGCGGTGTAGGCGTGGATGGTGGTCATCAGGCCCTGCTCGATCCCGAAGTTCTCGTGCAGCACCTTCGCCAGCGGGGCCAGGCAGTTGGTGGTGCAGGAGGCGTTGGAGATGAGGTGGTGGGCGCCGTCGTCGTACTCGCCGTCGTTGACGCCCATCACCACGCTGAGCACATCGCCCTTCGCGGGAGCGGAAATGAGGACCTTGCGGGCGCCGGCGACCAGATGCTTCTCCGCGTCCGCGGAGCTGGTGAAGCGACCGGTGGACTCGATCACGATGTCGACGCCGAGCTCGCGCCAGGGGAGGTTTCCGGGGTCGCGTTCGGCGAGTACCTTGATGGTCCGGCCGTCGACCACCAGGTCGCCGTCGGCGACCGTGACGTCGGCGCCCAGCCGGCCGACCACGGAGTCGTACTTGAGCAGGTGCGCCAGGGTTTCCGGCGAGCCGAGGTCGTTGATCGCCACGATCTCGAGGTCTGCACCGATTTTGCCCTGCGCCATGGCCGCCCGGAAGTAGTTGCGGCCGATGCGCCCGAAACCGTTGATGCCAATCCGTACTGCCATGGGAACTCCTTTTTATTTAGCCTCTAAATTTATGTTCCATTATTATTATCCTGATACTGCCGGACAAGGTCAAGGGGATCGATGTGAGCACCACCGCCACCACTCCGCAGGTCCTGCGGCTGACCAACCTAAAAGCCGTCCTGTCGGTGATGCGCGAGAACGGCGCGGTGACCGGAAGCGACCTGATCGAGGCCACCGGGCTGACACGTGCCACGGTCATCGCGGTCTGCGACGACCTGGTGGCCCGGGGCTGGGCCCGCGAGGTGGCCGGCGAACGCGTGGTCGGCACGGCGAAGGGCAGGCCGGCGCGGCGGTTCCAGTTCAACCCCGGGGCGGGCTGCGTGCTGGGACTGGATGTCGGCATGGCCACCGCCACCGTGCTGGTGGCGGACCTGAACGGCCTGATGCTGGCCCGTATCTCCGAGCGGTTCGAGAAGCCGCCGGCGCCGGCGGAGTCGCGCCGCTCCACCATCAAGCGGGCAGTGGCCGCCGCCCTGGCCGAGGCCGGGCTGCCGCCGGAATCGGTGCTGGCCACGGCCATCGGGGTGTCCACCGTCGTCGATCGCCACGGCAACGTGGCACCCGGACACGAACTCTCCGAGCACTTCGACATCGGCCTGCAGACCGAGGTCTTTGCCCGCTACGGCTGGCCGGTGCTGCTGGAGAACGATGCGAACCTGGCGGCGCTGGCGGAGCGCTGGAGCGGCGCCGGCAAAGGCGTCGACGACTTGGCCGTCATGCTGGCCGGCGAACGGCTGGGCACCGGCCTGATCGAATCGGGCCGGCTGCTGCACGGCTGCAACGGCGGCGCCGGCGAAGTGGGCACCCTGGAACTGGTGGACGGGGTGGGCAGCCAGGACGGCATCGCGCGGCTGGCCCGCTACTGGGGCAACGAGGCCCTGGCGTCCGGCAGGCCTACCTTGATCCGCGAGCTGGTGGGACCGGGCACTACCCGCGTGTCGGCCCGCTTCGTCTTCGAGGCCGCTGCCCGGGGAGACGGGGTGGCGCAGGAAATCCTGGAGCGGATCGGCCGGCGGATGGCCCGCGTGGTCGCGATACTGGGCACCTTCCTCAACCCGGAGCTCGTGGTGATCGGCGGCGCGGTGGCCGCCTCGGCGTCGGCCCTGCTGCCCACCATCACCCAAGAACTCCCCCGGCTGACCGCGACCCCGCCGCGGGTGGCGGTCTCCGGGTTCGGCGACGCGATAGTGGCCACGGGCGCCGTGCGGCTGGCGCTGGACTACGTGGAGGAGCACGCCATGGAACTCGTCCCGGCCGGGATGCCGTCGAGGTAGGCGCGATCCCGTCGGAAACCCACCGGACGCCCGGCCGAAACGGCGACCTCCCCCGTTCCGCTGCCTCAGGTGAGGACGTTAATCGGCTCCCCGCGCAGGTACGCCAGGATGCCCTCGAGCATCTGCGTGTACCCCAGCCTGTGGGCTTCCTCGGTGACGAAGCCGACGTGCGGGCTGAGGATCAGGTTGGGCACGCCGCGCAACGGGCTGTCCTGCGGCAGCGGCTCCACGTCGTAGACGTCGAGGGCGGCGCCGGCGATCCGCCGTCCGGCGAGCGCAGCCACCAAGGCCTCCTCATCCACGAGCGGTCCGCGCGAGGTGTTGACCAGCCGGCCGCCGGGACCGAGGAGGTCCAGCTCGGCGGCGCCGACGATCCCGCGGGTGGACTCCGCCAGCCTCAGGTGGACGCTGACGATGTCCGAGCGCCGGAACAGGTCCTGCTTGGACACCCACTCCGCCCCGTGGCCGGCTGCGCGCTCCCGGGTCAGGTGCGGGCTCCACGCCAGCACGTCCATCCCGAACGCCTGCGCGTAGCGGGCCATCAGCTGCCCCAGCCTGCCCAAGCCCAGCAGCCCGAGGGTGGACCCGGCCAGGTCGATCCCCATCCGGGCCTGCCAGATCCCGGCCCGCACGTCCCGGTCGTTCTGCGGAATTTCCCGGGCCACGGCCATCACCAGCGCCCAGGCCAGCTCGGCCGGAGCCTGCGTCGCATGCTGCGTTCCGCACACGGTCACCCCGCGGGCGTGCGCGGCCTCCAGGTCGATCGAGGCGTTGTGCATGCCGGTAGTGGTCACCAGCTCCAGGCCGGGCAGCAGGTCCATCAGCTCGGCGGTGATGGGCGTCCGCTCGCGCATGGTGACCACCACCTGCGCCCCTCTCAAGCGCTCGGCGAGTGCGCCGACGTCGTCACAATGGTCCGTGAAGCGCTCGACGGCGATGCCCGCCGGCAGCTGCTCCCACGGGGCACTGCCCAGTGCCACGTCCTGGTAGTCATCGAGGATGGCGATCTTCACGATGCCAGCGTATCCGCCCGGGACCCGGGGAAACCGCGGCGCCCCCGGAGTGGCGGGCGGGGCTGCCGCCGGAAACCATGGCGTGCCGCTACCTGGACAGGGTGGCAGCACCGGGGCCGGTCAGCTCCGCCTTGCCTACGGGCCGCCCGGACACCGCCAGCAGCAGGGCGATGGCGGTTCCGCGCACTTCGTCTCCGGTCCCCAGGCTGACACCGGCGTCTGACGCCACGAGCCGCAGCCCCAGCGCCCGTTCCTTGCCGCCGCCGAACTTTACGCTGGTGGCCAGCTGGTGGCGCAGCGCGGTGACGACAGGAGCGGCCGGATAGCCGTGGCGGATACCCAGCGGGCGCCGGATGTCCTCCCCGTGCACGAAGGCCTCTACGAGCCGGGTAGGCAGCGGCGCCGGGGCACCGCTAGTGCGCCCGCTCACCTCGCGGAACCGCTGCAGCGTATTTTCAGGTTCCGTTGCGCGCTCCGCTGCGACCCCGCGGGCGTTCAGACGGTCGAAATCGAAACCCGCGGCCAGGAAGTCGCGAAAGAACGTCAGCCGGGTCGTCTTCGCGTCATTGACCAGGTGGGCCAGCACGTCGTGCACGTCCCAGCCGCGGCACAGTGACGGCGTGCGCCACTGCTCCCGCGACAGCGCTTCCAGGTGCCGAATAAGCATCGCACGCTCGGCGTGGACCACGGGCCAGATTTCGGTCATCGGACTCCTTGCTCACCGTGGGCGTCTGGCTACCCTCTTCGCTCCTTGTTGCAGAAGCGCGTGCAACCCCGTCCGCCGAGTCGATCGTAGCCGCCCCGCGGGCCTGCTGTCTGTTTGAATGGGGGGCATGCAGCCAAAGAGCGCGAACGACCTGTGGGCCGTTATCCATGCCGAACGCGCTGCCCTCGCTGACGACCTGAGCGGGTTGACGGACGACCAATGGGCCAAGCAGTCCTTGTGCGGTCGCTGGGTCATCGAAGAGGTCCTCGCGCACCTGACGGCGGGCGCGAGTATTGCCCGGCTTCGCTGGCTTGGCAGCGTACTGGGTGCACGCCTCGACTTTGATCTCCACAACCAGCGCCGGTTAGACGAACACCGAGGTGCTACTCCGGCCGAAACACTCAACCGGTTCCGGGCAGTGATCGGGAACACGAAGGCACCGTCGAAGCACACCGTCGCATGGCTCGGAGAGATTATTGTCCACGGCCAGGACATCCGCCGCCCGCTCGGGCTGCAGCGAACCCCGGCTGTCGACGTCGTGACCCCGGTCGCAGAGTTCTTTTCCGGTCGGGACTTTACCGTGCCCAGCAGAAGCACCGCCAAGGGCTTGCGCTTCCAGGCGGTCGACGGCCCCTTCCGGTTCGGCTCCGGCCCCCTGGTCAGCGGGACCACGCTGGCACTGACCATGGCGATGGCCGGACGCGCAACGTACTGCGACCACCTGGCGGGAGAGGGAGTCGCCACACTGAGGTCCCGCTGCGCGCCTGCCCAAGACGGGCGTTAACGCAGCAGGCAGGGCCCGGAACGGATCCGGGCCCTGCCTGTGTGTATCGCGCGGGTTAGTTGGCCGGCAGCACGAAGGCCGAGTCAACCGTGATGGTGACCTTGTCGCCCACCAGCACGCCGCCGGCTTCCAGGGCGGCGTTCCAGGTGATGCCGAATTCCTTGCGGGAGATCTGCGTGGTCGCAGAGAAGCCGGCGCGGGTGGCGCCGAACGGGTCAACGGCCATGCCGCCGAATTCGACGTCGAAGACCACGGGCTTGGTGGTGTCCTTGATGGTCAGCTCGCCGGCCAGCTGGAACTCTTCCGGAGTGCCTTCGACACTGGTGGCCTTGAAGGTCATCTCCGGGTACTGCTCCACGTTGAAGAAGTCTTCGCCCTTGACGTGGGCGTCGCGGTTGTCATCGTTGGAGTCGAACGAGGCGGTCTTCACGACTGCCTCGACGGAGGAAGCGGCCAGGCTGTCGCCGACCACGAGGGTTGCATCCGCGTCGGTGAACTGGCCGCGCACCTTGCTGATGCCGGCGTGGCGGACGACGAAGCCGACCTCGGTGTGGGACTGGTCGAGGTTCCAAGTTCCTGGGGTGAGCTGAACGGCCATTAAGTGCCTCCTGGTTGAAGTTAGGATGTGAAGCCCGGGTGAACTCCATGCTTATGCATTTACCGTAGCACCTGATAGTTGAAGAGTCAACCAATAGCCGGTGAACGGCAGGCAACGATGCTTCGCCCGGCGCGGGAGACCCGCCCTGCCAACAGCCACGGTGGTTGTCCTGCGCCCCGCTTCGGGTAGATGATCGGAGCAGGGCACGATGCCACTCCTTCGGAGACATCCGGCCCGTCATCGAGCGAAGGACACGGCATGGCAGCACCGCCAGCCACAAAGGCCACGATGGCCGGGTGGTCGCCGGCCATGCTGGCGGGCGTCGCGTCGGCGGCCGCGCTCTTTGCCACAGCGGAACTGGCGGCAGCTTTTTTCGGCCCGGCCGCCTCCCCGTTCGGCTCGGTGGGCGCCGCCGTCGTGGAACTCTCCCCGATCTGGCTGACCGAATTCGCCATTTCCACTTTCGGGACGGCGGACAAACTGGTGCTGTTCATCGCCATGGCGATCGTTGCGGTGCTGATCGCCGCCGCGGCCGGCCTGCTCGCGGCCCGGCGCTGGACCGCCGGCGCGCTGACGGTGGTGTTGCTCGCGGCGGGCATGGCGGCCTGCGTGCTCACCCGCGCCGGGGCTGTGCCGGCCGACGCCATTCCGACGGCGCTGGGAACCGCGGCGGGCCTGCTCTGCCTGCGCCGGCTGATCGGTCTCCTGCCCCGGCCCGCGGCCTTGTCCGTGGGCGACGCGGCCGTCATGCCTGAGGTTCCGGACCGCCGCCGCTTCCTGGCGAACGCCGCGGCGGTTGCGGGTGTCGCCGTCGTCATGGGGATCGCGGCCGGCGCCGCTTCGGCGGCGCGGAACACCGCACGGCAGGTGCGCCAGGCACTGGGGCTGC
>NZ_JBNHGL010000082.1:0-11541 GCF_059091245.1 Arthrobacter sp. Y3225116 | reverse complement strand
GGCGCCGGCGCGGGTACCGGCAAGGGGCCCGGCCAGCCGCGCACCGCGCCACCGACCGTCGCGGGCCGCTGGTCGCTGCTGCCGGCGCCGGAGACCGATCCCACCGTGCGCGCGCATGCCACCGCCGAACTGCTGTTGGACCGCTACGGCGTGGTCACCCGCGGCTCGGTGGCCGCCGAGTCGATCCCGGGCGGGTTCGGGCTGATGTACAAGGTGCTGGGCAAACTGGAGGAAACCGGCCGCTGCCGCCGCGGTTACTTCATCGAACACCTCGGGGCGGCCCAGTTCGCGGTCTCCCCCACCGTTGACCGGCTGCGGTCCTTCAGCCGCGATGCGCAGCTGGGCGAGCAGGCGCCGTCGGCCGTCGCCTTGGCGGCGACCGACCCGGCCAACCCCTATGGGGCCGCCCTGCCGTGGCCACCGCAGGATTCCGGCCACCGGCCCGGCCGCAAGGCGGGCGCGCTGGTGGTCCTGGTGGACGGAGAGCTTGCCCTGTACGCGGAACGCGGCGGCAAGACGCTGCTGGCCTTCACCGAGGACGAGGAGGCGCTGGCGTTGTGTGCCCGGGCCCTGGTCCAGGTAATCCGTCGCGGTGCCGCGGACAAGATGGCCGTGGAAAAGGTCAATGGCTCCGGCATCCTGGACACGCCGCTGGCCCATGCGCTGATGGATGCCGGCTTCTATTCCACCCCGCGGGGACTGAGGTTCCGTGCCTGAAGGGGACACCATCTGGCGTGCCGCCCGGCGCCTGCATGCGGCGCTGGCCGGGCAAGAGCTCACCGGCAGCGACTTCCGGGTGCCGCGCTATGCCACGCTGGACCTGGTTGGGCAGACCGTGGACGAAGTCCGCTCCCGCGGCAAGCACCTGCTGATGCGGATCGGCGCGCTGACGGTGCACTCGCATCTGGGCATGGACGGCAGCTGGCAGATTTACCAGCCCGGCGAGCGCTGGCGCAAACCCGCCTTCCAAGCCCGCCTCATCCTGTCCACCGGCACGACGACGGCGGTCGGCTTCGCGCTGGCCGCGCTGGACGTGGTGCCGCGCGCCGACGAGGACAAGCTGGTGGGGCATCTGGGCCCGGACCTGCTCGGGCCGGGCTGGGACGAGGCGGAGGCGCTGCGGCGGCTGCGCCAGGAGCCCGACCGTCCGATCGGGCTGGCCCTGCTGGACCAACGCAATCTCGCCGGGATCGGCAATGTCTACCGGTGCGAGGTCTGTTTCATTGCCCGGGTGCACCCGTCCACCCCGGTGGGTCAGGTGCCGGATCTCCCGGCCATGGTGTTGAAGTCCAAGCAACTGCTGGAAGTCAACAAGGATCGCGGCAGCCGCAGCACCACCGCGTCGCCCGCCCGCCGCGAATCGTTCTGGGTCTACGGGCGGGCCGGCCGGCCGTGCGGCCGCTGCGGCACCCCGATTGTTCACGACCTGCAAGGCAATACCGACGCCGACCAGCGCGACGTCTACTTCTGCCCGCACTGCCAGCCGCCGGCTCCCTGATTCGCGGGGCGCGGGCCCCTGCCGCCGCATGCCCCCGTCCTCGAGGACTTCGCCCGCCATGCCCCCTTGGCCCCGGTTCAGGGGCCGCCCCCCGCCTGCCACAGGGCCCCTTCCGGCCCGCCACGACGGCGGCCGGGCGGCACAAACCGTAATATGGAGACGATGACCGACGAAGGGGGCCCATGAGCTGGCTGCAGACGATTCCGGCCGCGCTGTTGGCCATCGTCCTCGTCTTCGGACCCGGCCTGCTCTGGGGTGCAGTGCTCGGCCTGCGCCGGTTGTCCCTGGTCGCACTGGCCGGCCCGTTCGGTGTCACCGCCATCGTGGTCGCCGCCGAGCTTGGCCGCCTGCTCGGGCTGGATTGGGCCTGGCCGCAGCTGCTGGCCGTGACCGTGCTCGTGGCCGTCCTGCTCTGGCTGCTCCGCCGCAGCGTTGGCCACCGCCTGCACCGCGATCCGGAAACCCCGGACCTTCCGGCGCCCTGGCGGTCGGTCGTGCTGGCCTGGGCCGTGTCGGCGGTGCCGCTGGCGGCCGCCATGGTCTGGATTTTCGGCGCCCCGGACAACATCGCGCAGTCGCACGACAACATCTTCCACCTCAACGCGCTGCGCTACATCTCCGACTCGGGCAACGCCTCCTCGCTAACGCTCGGCTACCTGGGCACCACCGACCGGGGCACGTTCTACCCGGCGGGCTGGCACGATGTGGTTTCCCTGGTGATGATCACCGCCGGGTTGCAGCCCGCGGCCGCCATCAACATCACCAACCTGGTGCTGATCACCGGCATCTGGAGCAGCGGCTGCCTGTTCCTGGTCAGCCGGATCACCGGTGAACGCATCATGCCGCTGCTGGTCGCCGCGGTGCTCTCGCTCGCCTATAGCAGCTTCCCCTACCTGCTGCTGGAGTTCGGCGTCGTCTATCCCTTCATGCTTTCCATCGCCATGCTTCCGGCCGCCCTGGGAGTGGTGCTTCAACTGCTCCGGGTGGGCGTGCACACGCGCGTGTCAACGGAAGGCAACGTGCTGCTGCTGGTCGGGCTGTTGCCGGGCATGGCGTTGTCCCACCCCGCCACCATCATGGGACTGCTGGCGCTCTCGGTGCCGCCGGTTTTCGCGGCCGCCCACCCGGCGCTGCGCTCCGGAGAACAACGACGGCGGCGGCGAGCCTTGGCGGGCACCGCCACCTATCTGGTGGTGCTGGCCGCGCTCTGGGTGACGCTCCGACCCGCCCGCAGCAGCAGCACCAACTGGGACAACCTGGGCAGTGCCGCCGAGGCCCTGGGCGACGTGGTGCTGCATTCGCCGCTCGAGCGCCCCATCTCCATCCTGGCGACGGTCCTGACGATTGTGGGCGCCGCGGTCGTCTTCAATCTCCGCAAAAACCGCTTTGCGCTGGCAATGTACGCTATCGCGGCTGCCCTCTACGTGATCGGCAACTGGCACCAGATGCCGGGCCTGCGCTGGTGGGTGACCGGTATCTGGTACAACGACTTCTTCCGCATCAGCGCCATGCTTCCGGTGGCCGGACTGCTGATCGCAGCGATCGGCGGCGTCGCGCTGGCCGGGACTGCGCGCTCCTTCTTCCGGGCCACGCTGGTTCGCCGCGAGAAGAAGCAGCCATCGTGGTTCCGGCCGGCCGCCACCGGCCTGCTGGTGGTCGCCAGTTTGGCAGTGGTGCCGCTGTTTGCCGTGCAGCGGGGTATTTCCGAGGCCGCCGCCAAGTACCGGTTCACGGACAGCTCCCACCTGCTCACCGCGGACGAACTCGCGCTGATCAAGCGGATCCCCGCCCACGTTCCGGAAGACGCGGTCATCGCCGGCAACCCGCTGACCGGAGCCTCGCTGTCCTACGCCTACACCGGGCGGCCCGCGCTGGTCCCGTCAGGAATCACGTCGCCGCGGGTGGACGGCAAGCTCATCATGGACAAGCTGGATCAGATGAAGACGGATCCGGCGGTGTGCGCCGCCGTCGAGGCACAGAACGTGCAGTTCGTGCTCGACTTTGGAGACCACTCGGTGCACCCCGGCGAGAGAACCTCGGTGCCGGGCCTGCAGGAGCTGACCGAGGCCAACGGCTTCGAGCTGGTGGACTCCGAAGGCGAAGCAAAGCTCTACCGGGTCACCGGCTGTCCCTGACCGTTGCGGTTGCGGGTGGTGCCACCCGGTACCCTTGATGGGTGATGGAATCCCCGCTACCGGTGCGCGACGGTGTCAATGCCACCCGCCTGCGCCTCCCCGGGCAGGGGCCGTGGCAAACGGCGCTGGATTACATGCTGCATCGGTGGGGCCATGTGGATCCCGACGGCATCAGGGACCGCTTCGACCGCGGAGAGATCGTCGGCGAAGGCGGAGCCGTGCTGGACCGGACCACCCCGCTGGATGCCCACACTTTCATTTGGTACTACCGGACCTTGCCGCGGGAGAAGCGGCTGCCGGTGGAGATCAACATTCTCCACCAGGACGCGAACATCCTGGTGGTGGACAAGCCCCATTTCCTTCCGACCACCCCCGGTGGCACCTACATCCAGGAGTCGGCGCTGGTCCGGCTCCGACGCCAACTGGACATCCCGGATCTGATTCCCATGCACCGGCTGGACCGGCTCACTGCCGGTGTCCTGCTGTTCTCCACCAACCCGGCGACCCGCGGCAAATACCAGGTGCTCTTCGAGAAGCGCCAAGTGCAAAAAGAGTACGAGGCCGTAGCACCGCTGGATCCGCGGCTGCAGTTCCCGCACACGGTGCGAAACCGCATGGTCAAGTCCCGCACCTACCTGCTGGCCGAGGTCGTCGAGGGAGAACCCAACGCGGAGACCCGGATCGAGTTGCTGGAACAGCGCGGACGGCTGGGCCGCTACAAACTGGAACCGCACACCGGGAAGACGCACCAACTGCGCGTGCACCTGGCGTCGCTGGGTATCGGCATCCTGCACGACCCGTTCTACCCGGTGCTGCTGGACGAGGCTCCTGACGACTTCGAGCGTCCCCTGCAATTACTGGCCCGCGGCATCTCCTTCACCGACCCGATCAGCGGGCGACCGGTGGAATACCGCAGCAAACTGGAACTGTCCGAGTGGGCAGCACCATCCGAAGGGGCAGCAGAAAGCGCCGCCGGAGCAATTGCTGCCGGCGGCGCCTTGGCCCCAGCCCCGCGAACCTAGCCGACTACGGGATCCGGCCGCATCATGCGCGGCCGGCAGCGGTTCCGCGCGCGCTGGTGTCCCGCCGGCGGTCGAGCAGCAAGCCCAGGGCAATCATGACCACGCCCAGGACGAAATGCAACCAGTTGTCTGCGGTGTTAAACGGCACGAAGTTGGCTGCGCTCTGCTGGTCGATGAACAGGCCGTACAGCCACAGGACCAGATAGACCGCGCCACCCCAGATGAAGAAGTTCCGGGCACCGGAAACCGTCCTCGCGAGCGCGAACGCCGCCACGCCGTACAGGAGGTGGACGATGTTGTGCAGAATCGATACTTGGAACACGCCCAGCAGCATGGCTTCGGACTCGTGTCCCGCGAATGACATCTGGTCATAGTTCGAGGTGATTCCCGGGATGAAGCCCAGGAGCCCGATCAACAGAAAAACGGCACCGAAGACCATTGCGGCCGTTTGGAGCGGGGTCCGCCCGGTGCTTCGGGCCTGGACGTTGCCTTCTCTTGCCATGGCGATCTTCCCCTCTGACGCCTTGGCAGGTGCGTGCCTCGACGCCGTTCGATATGGACCCTGATCAAATCACTCTACAATAAGCTTGCTTACTAGTTAACCCCCCGCAGCCAGCCTCGACCGAATTTCGCTGCCTTTCCTGCGGATAATCCGCTGCCTATGCTGCGGATATAGCCCGGTGCGGCAACTCCTGCCGGCCGGCGGTCCCGGCCGCGCAGAGTGCTGGAAAAGCCCGGCGGCTGTGGTTGCCCCCTCCGCCGCCTAGCCCCGCCCGGTGCTGCGGTCTACGCTGATGCCACGTCCGCCGGTAGGTTAGCCGAGGAGGAGCAGTGGCAAAGCAACCGTCCCGTAGCCGGGCCAGCGATCGGGCCAAAGACCGGGCCACGGCCCCGGTCACCGTGATCACCGGAGCCTCCAGCGGAATCGGCAGGGCGACGGCCCGGATCCTGGCCAAGCGCGGAGCTGCCCTGGTTCTGGCGGCGCGCAGCGCCTCCAGCCTCGACGAGGTGGCGGCCGAGTGCTCAAGGCTGGGGGCACAGGCCATCGCGGTGCCCACCGACATCGCGGATGAGGGCGGCTCCGAGAGGCTGGTCCAAGCTGCGCTGGACCGTTTTGGACGGATCGACGTGTGGATCGGAGCTGCGTCCGTTTATGGCTACGGCACGTTCGAACAAACACCGGCCGACGTGTTCCGGAAGATGGTCGAGACGAACCTGCTGGGCCAGGCCGACAGCATCCGCGCCGTGCTGCCGCAGTTCCGACGGCAGCGGCGGGGAGTTCTGATCCTCGTCGGCTCGGTCTACTCCAAGATCAGCACGCCCTACGTGTCCGCGTACGTGGCCGGCAAGTCGGGGCTGCTGGGGCTGGCCAACGCGCTCCGGCAGGAGCTGCTGGACGAGAAGGAGATCCACGTGTGCACCGTCCTGCCCGCCACCGTCGACACGCCGATCTTCCAGCATGCGGCCAATTACACCGGTCGCGGTGTCCATCCCCTCCCCCCGGTCGTCAGCCCGTACCGGGTGGCCAGGGCCATCGCCCGGATGGCCTCGAAGCCCCGCCGCCAGGTGGTGGTGGGCCGGCTCCAGCACGTCTTCATTCCGTTCCAGCACTGGTTCCCGGGCTTGCACGACCGCGTATCGGGACCGCTCATGGACACGCTGGCGCTTCGGGGAAAGGGCGTCGCGCCGTCGGCTGGGACTGTTTTCGCGCCGGATCCGCCGTCGAACGAGGTCAGCGGGAACTGGCGTTCGGGACGCGCCCGCGTGATGGCCGGAGGACTGGCAGGCCTGGCGATGGCCGGTTACCGAAGCGTCCGGAAGCGGCGGCACCCGCACGCCGGGCTCTTGGGAACCCGCAAGCGGCGACGCTCCTAGCCGGAGCGTTCGGAACGCGCCCAAGCGGCCAGCCAACAGACTTCGACCACGGCGTCGAGAAGATAGATCCTGCTGATGCGCCCGGGCGCCGCGGTGAAGACGTCGACGGACGCAAAGGTGGCAGCCGTCCCCATGCCGATCCGCCGGGCGGCGGCTAGGCCGTCGGAAGTCCCGGCGCCCCTGATCTGTGCATGCCCCGCCGCCATCATCAGGCCGCCGACAGTCTTGACCAGCCAAGGCTCCGCTTTCGGCCCGGTAACCGCTTCGAAGCTGCGGTAGTGCAGGAGCGGCCACACCCCGAAGGCCACATTGAACACGCCGTGGGCGACGGCCAATGCTGCCGGGCGCATACGGAACACCTCTCGCCGTCGGAGTGGATCTGGGCGGTGGGCCTGCGGCAATTGTGCCGCACGGGACTATGAAAATCCACGCGTCGCCGCCATGACCTGCCTGCTGTCGAAGGACTGGTCCCAATCGAAGTCCGGGTACCCCGCTGCCTGTCACTAAGGTTGCTTATTATATCCGGCGTGCTTAGCGTGGAAATGCAACCGGCCCGCACGTGGCCAACCCGGACCGATGAGTTGGCAGTAACGACGGCGGGCCTTTTAGCGGAGGTCGCCGCACATGTTTTTCCACAAACAAGAGCTTCAGTACAAGGCCGAACCGGACAAGCCGGACGCCGTCTACGCCAGGAAACTGCAGGAGGTCCTGGGCGGACAGTATGGTGAGATCACGGTCGCCATGCAGTACAGCTTCCAGGCGTGGAACATTCACATCCCCGGCAAGTACAAGGACCTGCTCTTCGGCATTGCCGCGGAGGAGTTCGGCCACGTGGAGATGCTGGCCAAGATGATTGCGCAGCTGCTGGAGAAAGCCCCGCTCGGCATCACCGACGAAGCGGTCCAGTCTGATCCGACGATCGCCGCGGTGGTGGGCGGAACCGATGTCCAGCAAGCCATCGTCGCAGGCGCCGGCGCCCGCCCGGTGGACAGCAACGGAAACCCCTGGTCGGGAAGCTACATCACCGCCAGCGGCAACTTGCTCGCGGACTTCACCTCCAACGCGAACGCCGAGATGCAGGGCCGGCTGCAGGTAGCCCGGCTCTACCACATGACGGACGACCACGGCGTGCGCGATATGCTCTCCTTCCTGCTCGCCCGGGACACCATGCACCAGAACCAGTGGATCGCCGCGGCACGGGAACTTCAGGAAGAGGGGTCCGAGACCCTGCCGGTGCCGAGCAACTTCCCGCTGTCCAAGGAGAACCGGGACGTGGCCTACCAGTACCAGAACTTCTCCGACGGGGCCGCCGCGGCCCAAGGTTCCTGGGCCAGCGGGGCTTCCCCGGACGGCAAGGGCGAGTTCACCTACCACGACGGCCCCACCACCACCGCCCCGATGCCGAAGCCGACCCACCCGGACGCACGCTTCTACGGGACCACGGAACTCCCGAACCTGGTGGAGAAGACCGCCGGGGCAGTCCAGGACAAGCTGCGCAAGGAATAGCACGCCACGCATCCCCGCGGCCGGCAGCGCCGCGGGGATGCTCTGACTCCGAAAGGCAGATATGTTTCAACGCAACGTCGCCGAAAACATCCACCGCGTCGCCCATGCCGATGTGAACCTCTACATCGTCGAGGACGGCGACAGGATCATGCTGGTCGACGCCGGGCTGCCGGCGATGTGGAAAATGACCGTGGCAGCCATCCGGGAGTTGGGCCGTTCGCCCCGCGACATCAGTGCCCTGGTGCTGACGCACGCCCATTTCGATCATGTGGGGTTCGCCGCCCGGTTGCAGCACGACCTCGACGTCCCGGTGTACTGCCATCCCGGCGACTACTACATCGCCGCCCACCCGTACCGGTACAAGCACGAGAAGAACCGCCTGCTCTATCCCGTCAAGTACCCCCGGAGCATTCCCATCCTGAGCCGGATGACGGCAGCCGGCGCACTCAGGGTCAAGGGTGTCACGGACCTGCGGACGCTCGACGACGGTGCCGCCGCAACGCTGCCCGGCGCACCCACGGTTGTGCCCACTCCCGGACACACGGCCGGGCACTGCGCCTTGCACTTCCCCGAGCGCGGGGCCTTGATCACCGGCGACGCGCTGGTCACCCTCGACCCGTATACCGGCGCCCGCGGCCCGCACATAGTAGCTGCCGCTGCCACCGCGGACACGCGGCAAGCGCTCCAGTCGCTCCAGGCCCTGGCGCAGACCGAGGCACGAATCGCCCTCCCGGGCCACGGGGAGCCGTTCGGCGGCGGCATCGTTTCGGCGGTGCAGCAGGCCATCGAGCGCGGACCGTCCTGATGGCCGGAAACGGCCCTGCCCCCGCGGGAGGCGGGCAGGAGTCCGTCGTCCACCCGGACGGCGACGACCTGTTTGGCCTGATCGCCAGCCTGACCGAGAGCCGCTGGCAATCCTCGCAGGGGAAGTTCAGGCCGACGGTTGCCTACCGCGGCCACACCTCCGCCGCCCGCGATCTTTCCACCGGGCTGGTCCGGCTGCGCGGGCAGCAGGAGACGGATGTGGAACGGCACATCCTGCGCAACTTCCGCAAGTACGCCCACCGGGACACCTCACCCGGGGACTCGGACTGGAATTGGCTGAGCGTCGCCCAGCACCACGGCCTGCCGACCCGCCTGCTGGACTGGTCGCACTCGCCCTACGTGGCGCTGCACTTCGCCACCCGGGACACCGGCAGGTACGACGAGGACGGTGCCGTCTGGTGCGTCGACTATGCGGCTGCCCACCGCACGCTGCCCGAGGAACTGCGCGCGGCGGTCGAGTCACTGGGCGGCGGACTGTTCACCACCGACGTTCTCTCCCGCGCCGCCTTCACCCTGGACGAGTTCGACCGTTTCACGGACGCGGACGGGCGGAGCGTGCCCTTGTTCTTCGAACCGCCGTCGCTGGACGAGCGGATCGTGAACCAGGCGGCCATCTTCTCCACCATGTCGGATTCATCGGCGGGCCTGGACGAATGGCTGGGGCGCCATCCCGGGATCTACCGCAAGATCATCATCCCGGCGACGCTCAAGTGGCGCATCCGGGACCACCTCGACCAGGCCAATGTCACCGAACGGGTGCTTTTCCCGGGCCTGGACGGTCTTTCGCTGTGGCTGCGCCGCTACTACGGCCTTCGGGACAAGGGCTAACCGCCCAGTTCCGCGTGGACGCGGCGAAAGGTCTCGGCCAGCCCCGCCGAAAACAGGACAAATTCGACCACCCGGATCCCGCCGCCGTCGTACTTGAGGACCTCGCCGATGCCGCGGCGGGCGACCGTCTCCGCGTCCCAGCCGTAGACGCCGGCGCCGATCGCCGGGAACGCCAGCGTCTCGGCCCGCAACCCGTCGGCCACGCGGAGGGATTCCCGGAAGCAACTGGCCAGCAACTCCGGGTCGGTCTGGCCGGCACGGCGGTTGGGTCCCACGGTATGGATCACCCACTTCGCGGGCAGGAAGTAGCCTTCGGTGGCCGCCGCGTGCCCCGGCGGCAGCCCGTCCGGCAGTTCCGTGGCGCGCAGCCGGCGGCAGGCTTCCAGCAGCTGCGGTCCCGCGGCGGCGTGGATGGCCCCGTCCACTCCCCCGCCGCCGAGCAGGCTGGAATTGGCGGCGTTTACTATGGCGTCCACCTGACGCTGGGTGATGTCGCCTTCAAGGATGCGGATTTCCATCTTTTCCAGTCTGCCACCGGGCCTGTATTCCCGATAGATTGGGCCAATGGAGATTCCCGAGGGGCCGCTGCAGTGGGTCTATTACCCCATGACGCTGCTGCTGGTCATTCTCGACGCCGCGATGCCCGCATCTCCGTCGGAAGTGATGGTGATCGGCGGGGGCACCCTGCTGGCCAACGGTGAACTGATCCTGCCGCTGGTGATCCTGGCCGCGGTGCTGGGCAGTTGGCTCGGCGACCTCCTGCTTTTCCTGCTGTTCCAGCGCGGGATCAACGCCTGGCTTAACCGTTACAGCTGGGGCCGGATGATCGACCGTGGGGTGACACTGGCACTGACCAAAGCGGGCGAATCCTCCACCTACGCCGCGGTGGTGGCGGCCCGTTTCATCCCGGGCGGCCGGACGGCCTCGGTTGCGGCCTCCGGGCTGGCGGATGTGCCGTTCAAGCCGTTCCTGCTCGCGTCCGCCGCCGGTTCGGTGCTGTGGGCAGCGTGGATGATCGGACTGGGCTACGTCGCGGGCACCGTTTCCACCTTCCCGTTTTGGGTCAACATCCTGATCGGGACGGTGGTGGGCGTCTTGGTGGCTTCGGTAATCACGGCGGTGATTGGCTTCCGCCGGCGGGCCTACCTGCGTGCCGCCGGCGCCGCCGACGCCGTCGTCCCGCGCCCCGCCGCATCCCCTTCGGCCGACCTGGGAGCAGAGTGAAAACTGCGCCTTCCGTGGAACCCTCGATGGATACCGCCCTGCCCCCGGCCCGCCGGCTTCGATCCATGCTGGCCACCGACCTGGCCCGCCAGTGCGCGGTGACCGTCGCTTTGGCCGCGTGCCTGCTCGCAGGAGCCAGCAGCGTGGGCCTGCTCGGCGGCACTCCGATCCATGATGCCGGCGGCGGGCCCCCCTCCCCCGACGGGACCCTGCTGTCGCTGGACGCGCGGGCAGCCGAGATCTGGTCGCTGATATACCTGGGCCTCTTCGGCTACACGATCTTCCAGTGGTGGCCGGCCGTGCGCGAGTCGGCACGGCAGCGCTCCACCGGATGGCCGGTCGCGGCGGCGATGCTGCTGACCGCGGGCAGCGTCCTGGCAGCGCAGGCCGGACAGGCGGGGCTGACGCTGGCCCTTACCCTGTTGGTGCTGGCATCCCTTGGCTGGGCGGTCTACGGACTGACCCGCCACCCCGGCCGGGAATCGGCGGAAGCCCTCTTGGCGGATGCCCCGATCGGTCTCTTCACCGGGTGGATGCTGCTCGCAGCGGCGGTCCAGGCCGCGGACTGGCTGACCGGTCGCGGCGCCGACCTGTTCGGCTGGGGCGCCACGGCCTGGGCCGTGCTGGC
>NZ_JBNHGL010000081.1:0-11617 GCF_059091245.1 Arthrobacter sp. Y3225116 | reverse complement strand
CGGAGCTGCCGCCGTAGGCCGGTCCGGACCGGCCGCCGGCCTCAGCGCAGGCCGCCGTTTCGGTACAGCTGCATGAAGGCCTCTTCGCGGACCTCCTCCAGCCGCTGGTAATCAACCGCCCAGCGGCGCCGGTCCATCCGGCGACGGGCAAGGCTTCGGCGTGTGGTGCCCGCCGCCGCGCTCAGCGCCCCCGCCGTGTCGCGGAGCAACTGCCGGAGGTCCAAGCGTCGGGAACCGTCGAACTCCTCAACCGCCTCGTAAATATCCGTTGCTTTGGATTCGCGGGCCAATACTGCTGACTGCATGATTTCCCTTTCGGCTTGTGCCGGACTTTCGCCGACGAATCAAGAATCCGTCGCCGACAGGTGTGGCAGCATCGGGCAAACGACCCATTTGCCTCGGCCGGGCATGGGGCATCCGGGCCGCCCTGCACGCGCAGCATTCATTCAGCAAACTCCCAGAAACCGGGAGCACACTGAAAGGGTGAAAAAGCCTGAGCCCGAAGCCAAACTGCTGGTCGTCGACGACGAGCCGAACATCCGGGAACTGCTGTCCACCTCGCTGCGGTTCGCAGGATTCGAGGTAGTGGCTGCGGCCAACGGCCGCGAGGCCCTGGACGCCGCCGAAGAGCATGCACCGGATCTGGCCGTGCTGGACGTGATGCTGCCGGACATGGACGGGTTCACCGTCACCCGCAAGCTGCGGGCCTCCGGCCGGCATTTCCCGGTGGTCTTCCTCACCGCCCGCGACGAAACCGAAGACAAGGTCACCGGCCTGACAGTCGGCGGCGACGACTACGTGACCAAGCCGTTCAGCCTGGACGAAGTGGTGGCCCGGATCCGCGCCGTCCTCCGCCGCACCCGGCCGCTGCTGGAAGACGACGCGATCATCCAGGTGGATGACTTGGAGCTCGACGACGACGCGCACGAGGTGCGCCGGGGCGGCGACGTCATCGACCTCTCCCCCACCGAGTTCAAGCTGCTGCGCTACCTGATGCTGAACCCCAACCGCGTGCTCTCCAAGGCGCAGATCCTCGACCATGTCTGGGAGTACGACTTCAACGGCGACGCCTCAATCGTCGAGTCCTACATCTCCTACCTGCGCCGGAAGATCGACACGAATCCGGATACTCCGCCGCTGATCCAGACCAAGCGCGGGGTTGGGTACCTCCTGCGCACGGCCGACCGCCGCTGATCGATGCTGGATCGGTGGAAGTCAGCGTCCCTGCGGTCCCAGCTGGTGCTGATCATGGGCGTGCTCATGGTCGCCACCCTGACCCTGACCTCGGCGCTGATCCTGACCCTGCTTCACGACACGCTGGTAAGGCAGCTCGACAACGACCTGACCAAGAACCGCCAGTCCATCTCGTCCTTCCTGGTCCGTGAGGCGACGGCCCCCACCGGGATGTCCTACCCGTCGACGAGGTACTACGGCGCCTTGTTCACCCGCGGCGGCGAGCTCACGATCGACACCAACCCAACGGGTGACCGCCCGGACCTGCGGGACATCACCCCCGACAGGGCCCAGGCACTCCAAGGCCGGGGTTTCCACGTTCCCGGCACCGATCGGGACAGCCAGGGCTGGCGGGTGTGGGTCACGCCCCTCCAGAACGACTCCGGCTCCGTCGCGGTGGCGGTGAGCTACAACGAGGTGAACAGCACCTTCGACGAAGTCGCGGCCAGCACGCTCCTCATCGCCGTCTCGGCCACTGTCGCCGCCATCGGCATCGTGTGGCTGGTCGTCACCCGATCCTTCCGGCCCTTGGCCCGGGTGGAGAAAACGGCAGCGGCCATCGCCGCGGGGGACCTCTCCCGACGCGTCGACGTGCTGAACCCTGCGACCGAAGTGGGCCGGCTGTCCAGTTCGCTGAACGCCATGCTCGCGCACATCGAAACCGCCTTCGCGTCCCGGACCGCGTCCGAGCAGCGCATGCGGCGCTTCGTCCAAGATGCCTCGCACGAGCTGCGCACCCCGCTGGTCACCATCCGCGGTTTCTCCGAGCTGTACCGGCACGGCGCGCTGCAGACGCCCGACGACGTCGGTGCGGCCATGGGCCGGATCGAGAGCGAAGCCAAGCGCATGGGCCAGCTCGTGGAAGACCTGCTGACCCTGGCACGGGTGGATGAACAGCGTCCGCTCGAAACCAAGCCGCTGGATCTCCTCATGCTCGGCAACGATGCTGCTCTGGACGCACGGGCCAGCGCCCCCAACCGTGCCATTACGGTCGTGGGGCTCGACGGCGGGGCGCCGCGGCCCGCGCCGGTCGTGGGCGACGAGGCCCGGCTGCGCCAGGTGGTCGCCAACCTGGTCACGAACGCCCTGCGCTACACCCCCGACGGCTCACCGCTGGAGATCGCCGTCGGCGTCCAGCCGGCGAGCGATAACCGCCTGGATTCTGTCCTGGAGATCCGCGACCACGGCCCGGGCATTTCCGAGGACGAGGCCGCACGGGTGTTCGAACGTTTTTACCGGGCGGACACCTCCCGCGATCGCGAAACCGGCGGCACCGGGCTGGGTTTGGCCATCGTCGCTGCCCTGGTGGCCCAGCATGACGGAAGCGTCAGGTTGACGGAGACCCCGGGCGGCGGGGCAACCATGTCCATCCGGATCCCGTATCACCCGCCGGCGGACGAGGACGGCGCCTTCCACCTCGGGTGACCGTAGGGCCCGTACAGCTCAGGGGTTTTCCACATTCGGCGGCTTGGGTCTCGCGGCGTCTTCCGCGGCTGCCTAGCCTGAACCGTGTCGGATAGATTCATCCACGAGCGGAGGACACCGTGGCCGTATTCCAGGTAGACAGCGAGGCTCTTGCTGCCAAGAGCATGGCCGTGCAGGGCACCATCGGACGTCTGCAGGCGGAGGTGAACACCATGCAGTCCGGGCTGCGCGAACTGGAGTCGCTGTGGACCGGTTCGGCGGCGACGAACTTCCAGCAGCTGATCACGGACTGGCGGGCCACCCAGCTGAAGGTGGAGGAATCCTTGGCCAGCATCAACGCGGCGTTGTCCCACGCCTCGCAGCAGTACTCGCAGGCCGAGGAGGCCAACGCCCGGATGTTCCTGGCCTGACCGTAATCCGGCAGGATGCGGGTGCGCGGCTCGGCTGCAGGGTTTGGCCGCGGCGCCGCCGGGTGTGCGGCCGGCCGTTCAGTCCTGCTCGGGTGTGCCTTGGTGGAAGCGCAGGCGCCACCGCCCGCCATCGCGCAGCCAGAGCGAACTGCGCAGGGCCGAACCGTCGCGGCGGACGCTGCGGTAGGTCAGCAGGATGCTGTCTTCCCCCAGCCGTTCGACGGCGAAGACCTCCATGGACGCGTCCAGCTCGGGGCTTTCCTGGAGTTCGCTGATCATCGCGTCCCGCGTCCACATCCGGCCTGCTTCCCCAATCTCGGCGAAGTCGGGGTGCAGCAGCACGGCCAGGCGCCCGTAGTCAGCCCGGACGGCGGGGCTGAGCAACTCCCTCTCGAGCCGCACCACCAGCTCTTCCGCGGCGTCCCCGACAACGGCCGGGTCGGCGAAGTCTTCCAGCTCGGAAAAGAGATCGGGCTCCGGCACGACTGCGGCCGCCGGCCGGGCAGCCGGGGTGTTTCCCGGACGGGCGGCGGCAGACGGGGTGTTTTCGGGGCGGGTGGCGGCAGCCGGCGCCGATCCGAGTACAGCGCTGCCGGAGGTTCCCGGTCCGCCGGGAAAGCCCGGGCCGGCCGGTGCGCCGGTGCCGTTCTGGAAGGCTAGGGCCACCGCCCGGGCCCGTTCGTCGGCGGCTTCGTTCAGCCTGTGTCCGGCGTGGCCCTTCACCCACTCGAACTCGTAGCTGCGTCCCTTGATCGCGGCGTCGATGTCTTTGAGCAGGTCGACGTTCAGCACCGGCTTGCCGTCGGCCTTCTTCCAGCCCCGCCGCTTCCAGCCCGGCATCCACTTGGTCACGCAGTTGATCACGTACTGGCTGTCGCACAACACGCGCAGGTGTTCCTGCGGCAGGTGCGCCGTGGCCCGGAACAGGTCCAGCACGGCCATCAACTCGCCCTGGTTGTTGGTGCCGTGCGGCCAGCCCCCGGCAGCCCACGCCGTGTCGTCGATGTACCAGGCCCAGCCGGCGGGGCCGGGATTGCCGAGCGCGGAGCCATCGGCGGCAGCAGTAATAGTCATGATCTCCATCTTTTCAGATCCGGCCACCATTCCTGGCCGCCCCGGCGGGGGCATGGCAGACATTCCTGGCTCTAGGCTGGGCACGTGGCAATACTCATCGATCCTCCGCTCTGGCCAGCGCACGGCACCCACTTTTCCCACTTGGTCTCCGACACGTCGCTGGCCGAACTCCACCGCTTCGCCGCGGCCGCCGGTATCCGCGAGCGGGCTTTCGACCGGGACCATTACGATGTGCCGGCCAGCCGCTACGCCGAGCTGGTCAGGCTGGGCGCCGTCGAAGTCAGCGCCGGTGACCTGACGCGCCGGCTGCAGGCGAGCGGGTTGCGGGTACCGGCCCGTCAGCGCCCGGAGAGACTGCGCAGGGTACTGCTCCGCCGGTGGAACGAGCTGCTGCCCGGGCAGGAGGACCTCGGCCGCGACCTGCTGGACCGTTGGGGAGAACCGCACCGCCACTACCATGGCCACGGCCACCTGCTGGCTGTCCTGGAGGCGCTGGAACAGCTCACTTCACCGGCCGGGTCTCCGGCCGGGTCCGCGGCCGGGTCCGTTCCCCGGCCGCGGGCAGTATGGTTGGCGGCCTGGTTCCACGACGCCGTCTACAACGGCCGGCCCGGCGTCGACGAACAGGAATCGGCTGATCTCGCGGCTGCCTGCCTGCCGGCCGCGGGCTGCAGCGGCGAGGAGACGGCCGAAGTGGTCCGGCTGGTCCTGCTCACGGCCACCCATTCGCCCGGCCCGCACGATGGACCCGGCGCCCTGCTGTGCGACGCCGACCTGTCCGTCCTCGGCGGAACGCCGGCGGAATACCGCAGCTATGTCCGGGACGTCCGCAAAGACTATGCGCACGTGCCCGACGCCGACTTCGCCGCCGGGCGCACCGCCGTCGTCCGCGGTCTGCTGGCGCTGGATCCGCTCTACCGGACCCCGTCCGCCCGGGAGAAGTGGCTGGACCGTGCCCGGCACAACCTCTCCGCCGAGCTGGAAGCCTGGCTCGAGAGGCCCGACTGGCTCGCTCCGGAAAGGGGTTAAAGGCCGCGAGGCGCGGCTCCCATGACGGGAACCGCGCCTCGCTGAAACCGTGGCCTGCTGCCAGGCCGAGGTGGTGGCGGGGAAGCTTAGAAGCCGCCCATGCCGCCCATCTCGTCGCCGCCCGGCATGGCCGGAGCGGCCTTCTCCGGCTTGTCGGCAACAACGGCTTCGGTGGTCAGGAACAGGCCGGCGATGGAGGCCGCGTTCTGCAGGGCAGAGCGGGTCACCTTGACCGGATCGTTCACGCCCGCAGCCAGCAGGTCCTCGTAGACACCGGTGGCGGCGTTCAGGCCGTGGCCGTCGGCCAGGCCGCGGACCTTGTCGGCCACGACGCCCGGCTCCAGGCCGGCGTTGAGGGCGATCTGCTTCAGCGGAGCGTCGATGGCAACCTTGACGATGTTGGCGCCGGTTGCTTCGTCGCCTTCGAGGTTGAGGTTGGCGAACGCCTTGGCGCCGGCCTGGATCAAAGCCACGCCGCCACCGGCGACGATGCCTTCCTCAACGGCAGCCTTCGCGTTGCGGACAGCGTCCTCGATGCGGTGCTTGCGCTCCTTGAGCTCGACCTCGGTTGCGGCACCGGCCTTGATGACTGCCACGCCGCCGGCCAGCTTGGCCAGGCGCTCCTGCAGCTTCTCGCGGTCGTAGTCGGAATCGGAGTTCTCGATCTCGGCACGGATCTGGTTGACGCGCCCGGCGATGGCGTCGGCTTCGCCGGCACCTTCGACGATGGTGGTCTCGTCCTTGGTGACAACCACCTTGCGGGCCTGGCCCAGCAGGTCCAGGGTGGCGTTCTCCAGCTTGAGGCCGACCTCTTCGGCGATGACCTGGCCGCCGGTCAGGATGGCGATGTCGGCCAGCATGGCCTTGCGGCGGTCACCGAAGCCCGGAGCCTTGACGGCCACGGACTTGAAGGTGCCGCGCATCTTGTTCACGATCAGGGTGGCCAGGGCCTCGGCCTCGACGTCCTCGGCGATGATCAGCAGCGGCTTGCCCGACTGCATGACCTTCTCCAGGATGCCAACCAGGTCCTTCACGTTGGAGATCTTGGAGTTGACGATCAGGATGTACGGATCCTCGAGGACCGTCTCCTGGCGCTCTGCGTCGGTGACGAAGTATGCGGACAGGTAGCCCTTGTCGAAGCGCATGCCTTCGGTGAGCTCAAGCTCCAGGCCGAAGGTGTTGGACTCCTCGACCGTGACGACGCCTTCCTTGCCCACCTTGTCCAGGGCCTCGGCGATCAGCTCGCCGATCTGCGGATCTCCGGCGGAGATCGACGCGGTGGCGGCAATCTGTTCCTTGGTCTCGATTTCCTTGGCGGAAGCGATGAGCTCGGCGGTGACGGCGTCAACAGCCTTCTCGATGCCGCGCTTCAGGCTCAGCGGGTCGGCGCCGGCAGCAACGTTGCGCAGGCCTTCCTTGACCAGGGCCTGGGCCAGGACGGTGGCGGTAGTGGTACCGTCACCTGCGACGTCGTCGGTCTTCTTGGCGACTTCCTTGACCAGCTCGGCGCCGATCTTCTCGTACGGGTCGTCCAGCTCGATCTCCTTGGCGATGGAAACACCATCGTTGGTGATCGTGGGGGCGCCCCACTTCTTCTCGAGCACGACGTTGCGGCCACGCGGGCCGAGGGTTACCTTAACGGCGTCAGCGAGGGTGTTGAGCCCGCGCTCGAGGCCGCGGCGGGCCTCTTCGTCAAATGCAATGATCTTTGCCATAGCGGCTTACGTCCCTTCTGGACAGTAGACACTGGACGCAGCTTTTGACGGCTGCTGGCCACCTGCGGTGCCCGCGACGGACGGCTCACGACGACGGCGAATTCGGTACGCCGCGCCGCTCACCTCACCGAGGTGGCGGGTTTCACTCCCTACGGACTTTCTTAGCAGTCAGCCCGCGAGAGTGCTAACTCAATAATTAGCACTCGCAGGTGTCGAGTGCAAGCTGTTGGGCCTGCCGGATGACGCGCTTCCCCGGCTGAGATCCCCCTGAGCGCCCCCGGGCCAACAATCAGGGTGGACCCCCATGGAAACGGCCGGCCCCCCGCGCGTAGATTGGCAGGCAAGACAGCGCACGCGAACAATCGGCCCGGCAGCGGGCAAAGGTCGGAGAACCATGTCTGAATCACCGGACGAGAAGAACATCAGCAACCCCACCGAGCCCCTGGCACCGGGCACCAACCCGACGAGGCCGCTCGGCGGACAGCCGCCGTACGGAGCACCGGGACAGCAATACCCGCAGCCCGGCCAGCCGGGCCAAGGCCAGCCGGGCCAAGGCCAGCCGGGCCAACCCTACGGCCAGCAGCAGTACTACGGGGCTCCTGGCGGCTACTACTACCCGGAGCAGAAGTCCCGGCTGATCGGCGGGCTGCTGGGCATCCTGCTGGGCGGCCTCGGCGTCCACCGGTTCTACCTGGGCCACGTCGCCATCGGCGTGGTGCAGATTGTGGTCACGTTCCTGACGTTTGGCCTCGGCGCCGTGTGGGGGTTCGTCGAGGGCATCATGATCCTGGTCGGGGCAGAGCCGTTCAAGCGCGATGCCCGCGGCGTCCCGCTCAAGGAGTAGCCCGACCGCGAGGAACCGGCGCGACGAACCGGCGGCGGAGGCACCCCAGCCTCCGCCGCCGTCGTCGTTCCGGGTCTGCTACGGGGCGACCCGGACCTCTTCTGCCTGCGGGCCCTTCTGGCCCTGGCCGATCTGGAACTCTACGCGCTGCCCCTCATCGAGGGAACGGTAACCATCCATTTGAATAGCGGACCAGTGGACAAAAACGTCGGAATTTTCCTCGTCCACGGTGATGAAGCCGTAGCCCTTTTCCGCGTTGAACCATTTGACGGTTCCCAGCGCCATAGCGTTCTCCATACTCAGTAGTTCCAGCCTGCCGTGTACGGTTCAGCGGCAGGATGGTTTCACCTTAACCACGCAGCGGGGTGAAGTGACCTACCGCACACTTAATGTTATTGAGGCGTAACCGAAATTCCGCTTGGAGGGCGCGCTGCATGGGTAACGGGACTACGGTGCCGCGGGCAATCGGCGGGCCCGGCCGGCGCGCGATCTGGGCGCACGATCCATTGGTGGCCCGGATTGGCGAACGCCTCATGGGCGGCCCGGCCCGGCCCGGGGAATGCCTTACTGGTAGCCGGGACCCAGCGCCACGGTGACGTACTGCGAGACGTTGCCGTTTTCCTGCACCGTGCTGATGCCCAGCAATTGGCCGAGGGCCCGCGCGTTGGCTTCCTGGCCCGGGTTGTAGAAGATCACGGAGCCGGCGAGCGGGGCGCCGCCCCAGTTGTCCACCACCGCGATCGACCAGCCGTCCGCCTGCACCCGCTGCGATACCGTTCCGGCGAGTCCGGTCACGCCGGTGCCGTTGAGGATCATCACCGGGTCCTGCTTGTTGACCGCCGCTGCCTCTTCCGTGGGTTCCTCGGTCGGCTCCGCGGTCGCTTCCTCGGTGGGCTCTTCCGTTGCCTCCTCGGTCGGCTCCGCGGTGGCGGTCGCTTCCGGCTCGGTGGTTTCGGTTTCCTGTGCCGTCGGCGTGGGCGAAACGCTGGCCGCAGGGGTGGCCTGGCCGGCGGACGGAGTCGAAGATCCCCCGCCTCCCAGCAGCGGGAGCACGAAGAACGACAGGGCGCCCACCGCCAGCGCCAGTACCGCGGCCAGGACGATCAGGCCCAGGCCGTTGGACTTCGGCGTCGCCATCCGTGCGCGGTGCACACCGTGGCGGTCTGAAGTTTCAGGGACCTGGTCGAACTCATCCCGGGGGTACTTGCTCATCGCTTTCAGTGCATCCTTGTGGTGGCGAAACGGAAACCGGCCTACCAGGCCGTCCCGGATCTAGGCGTCGGTGCCCAGCCGGCGAGCAGTGCGCGCGCGCTGGCGGGACGTACGTAGTCTACGCAATCTCTTCACCAGCATCGGATCGTGCGCCAACGCATCCTCGGTGTCGATCAACGCATTCAGGATCTGGTAGTAGTGCGTGGCGGACATGTCGAACAGTTCGCGGATGGCCTGTTCCTTGGCGCCGGCGTACTTCCACCACTGCCGCTCCAGGGCCAGCATGCGCTGGTCGCGTTCGCTCAGCGGGCTGGCGTCGTCAACCTCGGCCTCGAGTGAAAAGGCACTGGCCTCGGCCGAACCCGCCACAACACACCTGCGCTTCCTAGTACTTGCTGACAGCAATCAATACCTCCTCCATGATAAAGGCGAATCACAGGCGTGTCATTCACCGCCCCGGGCCGGTCCCGAACGGCCGAGCGGGCGCCGCCTGGAGGGCCGGTTTGCCTGCAGATGGCATGCCCGCGGGGGTTGACTACTTGCCGGCGGGTGGGTCGCGGTGAGCATTTGGGCCGGCGGTCGGCAGTGCCCGCGGTGCCTGATTGCCTGCCCGCGGCTGATTTCCGCAAAGATGGAACGGTGAACTACGACGACGGTGCCCTCTTTCCGCTGCCCGCCCACCCGCCTGCCGCGGACTTTGGCGCCCCGTACCCGTTTGCCTCCCCCCGGGAGCTCTCCGCCGTGATTCATCCCGAGTGGGCCGAGGTGCTTGCTCCCGCCGAACCGCTGCTCTGGGACCTGGCGTCCTACCTGGACGGCGAGCGCGCCGCCGGAAAGACCTTGCTGCCCGCGCCGGCCAACGTGTTGCGGGCGTTCCAGCGGCCGCTGTCCAAGGTCAAGGTCCTGATCGTCGGTCAGGACCCCTATCCCACTCCGGGACACTCGATCGGACTGGCCTTCGCCGTCGAACGGCATGTGCGTCCGCTGCCGCGCAGCCTGGCCAACATCTACCGGGAACTGCAGATGGATCTGGGTATCCGGCCGCCGCAGCACGGAGACCTGAGCGCCTGGAGCGACCAAGGCGTGCTGTTGCTCAATCGCGCGCTCACCGTGGAGGCAGGCAAGGCCGGCTCCCACCGCAACAAGGGGTGGGAGCAGATCACCGAACTCGCGGTCCGGGCGCTGGCCCAGCGCGGCGGCCCGCTGGTGGCACTGCTCTGGGGCCGCGAAGCCCAGCAGTTGGCTCCGGTACTGGAGCAGGTGCCGCGGATCGAGACGGTGCACCCCAGCCCCCTGTCGGCCTCCCGCGGATTCTTTGGGTCGCGGCCCTTCAGCCGGGTTAACGAACTGCTGGCCGCCCAGGGCGCCGAACCCGTGCACTGGGAGCTGCGCTGAGCCGGTTCGGGCAGCCGGGCCTGAGGCCGGGCTGTGCAGCCGGGTCGTACAGCTAGCTGGGCCTTGAGCCGGGCGCCGGGACGTTTTTGTCCATGTTTTGCGCGCGGGTCCGGCGTCGCCGCAGGTCAAGGGCTTAACGGTTCCGAGACATGGACAGTTTCGGCCGAACGTGGACAGCTGGGACCGTGCGCGGACCGCTGAGGCCAAGCGGTTCGCGGTGCGGGTTCGCGCTTTCCTGGACGCCCGTGTGACCTTCACCATCCGCAAATTGGGATTACCTGGCGGGTGGATTAGGTTGACCTAAGTAGCAGTTTCCCTTCGTCAGGAGTAGTGCAGGATGCAGACACAACCGGCAGCAGCCCCCGCCCGTGCGGGACGGAGTGCTCGGCCGCCGAAGGTGCAGACCAACCTCCAGGTGACGCGCACCGAGTGGATTTCGCAGCACATGGTCCGGGTCTACGCCGGCGGCGAGGCGTTCGATTCATTCGCCGAACGGTTCGCGGCCAAGGACGCCACGGACCAGTACATCAAGATCTTTTTCCTGGACCCCGCGCTCGACGTGGAGCTTCCGGTGAACGTCGCGGAGCTGAAGGAAACGCTTCCGGCCGACAAGCTGCCGGTCACCCGCACCTACACCGTCCGCCGGCTGGACCGTGACACCCGCGAAGTGGTGGTCGACTTTGTGGTCCACGGCGACGAAGGCCTCGCCGGGCCCTGGGCCGCCCAGGCCAAGCCGGGCGACTGGATGATGTTCAGCGGACCCGGTGGCGCGTACCGGCCCGATCCCGACGCCGACTGGTACCTTTTGGCCGGCGACGACGCGGCGCTGCCGGCAGTGGCTGCCGCCATCGAGGCACTGGCCCCGGACGCGCGCGGCTACGCCTTCCTGGAAGTGGACTCCGAGGCGGACATGCAGGAACTAAATGCTCCGGCCAACCTGGAAATCCGCTGGCTGTTCCGGCGCGGCCAAACGCCCGGGACCGCTACCCTGCTGCGCGACGCCATAGCCGGCCTGGACTGGCCCGACGGCCGCGTGGACGCATTCGTCCACGGCGAGCGCGACGAGGTGAAGTCCCTGCGCGATGTCCTGTTCAAGGACCACGGGTTGTCCCGCGGACAGGTCTCCATCTCGGGCTACTGGGCCTACGGCCGGGCGGAAGACGCCTTCCAAGCGGAGAAGCGCACCCCGGCGGGCCAGATCTTCCCGGAGAACTACCCGGCCTGAGCCGGGAGCGCCGGGGCCTCCCCAGGGCGCCCATCCGGCACCCGGCGGCCAGCCC
>NZ_JBNHGL010000080.1:0-11713 GCF_059091245.1 Arthrobacter sp. Y3225116 | reverse complement strand
AACCGGCCGGCGGCAAGACCGGCGGCAAGGCCGGTGCCGGCAAGTCTCGCGGCGGGCAGCCGCAGCGTCCCGCCGGGCCGCGGCCCTTCGGACGGGAGCGGTTCGGCCAGAACCTCGGACCGGTCAGCCGCCCGGACCGTCCCTCGCGGGCGGGAGCGGGGGCGGCCTCCGAGCTGCACGATCCCGAGGGCGTGCGCCTGCAGAAGGTGCTCGCCGGCGCGGGCGTGGCCTCCCGCCGGGTGTGCGAGGAATTGATCCAGGCCGGCCGGGTCGAGGTGGACGGAGTGACCGTGCGCGAACTTGGCCTGCGCGTCGACCCGTCCCGCGCCGTCATCCATGTGGACGGCATCCGCGTCCAGATGGATGAGACGCTGACGTACCTGGTCTTCAACAAGCCAAAGGGCGTTGTCTCCACCATGGAGGACCCGGAGGGACGCCCCTGCATCAGCGACTACCTCAAGCCGCAGCAGGGCCAGCGGCTGTTCCATGTGGGGCGGCTGGACCAGGCCACCGAAGGCCTGCTGCTGCTGACCAACGACGGCGAACTCGCCAACCGCCTCACCCACCCGTCCTACGAGGTCCCCAAGACGTATCTGGTGCAGGTCCGCGGGCCCATGCCGCACGGCGTCGGGGCGCGGATGAAATCCGGGATCGAGCTGGAAGACGGCGTGTCCTCGGTCGATTCGTTCAAGCTGGTCGACTCGACGCCGGGACACGTCCTGGTGGAAGTCGTGCTGCATTCGGGCAAGAACCGCGTCGTGCGGCGGCTGTTCGACGCCGTCGGCCACCCCGTGGAGCGGCTCGTCCGGATCCAGTTCGGCCCCATCCGCCTGGGCGACCAGCGACAGGGCAGCATCCGCGCCCTCGGCCGCCAGGAAGCAGGGCACCTGCTGGCCCTGGTGGGGATGTAGCCGGTGAACCCGGCACACGCGCAGGCGACCCACCTGTCCGGGCCGGTCCTGGTGATGGGAACCGGGCTGCTCGGAGCCAGCATCGGGCTCGGCCTGCGGGCCCGCGGCATCGACGTCCTGCTCTCTGACCCCTCGCCGTCGGCCCAGGCGGTGGCGCAGGATATCGGTGCCGGCCGGATCCTGCCCGCCGGCGAGAGGGTGGAGCCCCAGCTGGTCGTCGTCGCGGCGCCCCCGGATGTCACCGCCGCCGTCGTGTCGCGCGCTCTGCGCGACTACCCGGACGCCGTCGTCGTGGATATTGCCAGCGTCAAGACGGCCGTCTTCGAGGCGCTGGCCAAGGATCCGGACCTGGCGGAGGCGGACCTGGGCCGTTACGTGGGTACCCACCCGATGGCTGGGCGGGAGAAGTCCGGCCCCGTGGCAGCCCGCGGCGAGATTTTCACGTCGATGCCGTGGGTCCTGTGCCCGTCGGAGTTGTCCTCGCCGGGGGCGGTGAAGACCGCGCACGCGCTGGCGATCGACCTGGGCGCGGTGGTCTCCCGCATGTCGGCCGACGAACATGACGCCGCCGTGGCGTTGATCTCGCACCTGCCGCAAGTGATGTCCTCGCTGCTGGCCAGCCGGCTGCAAGACACGCCGGCGCATGCCTTGTCCCTTTCCGGCCAGGGCCTGCGCGACGTCACCCGGATCGCGACCAGCGACCCGGCGTTGTGGGTGCAGATCCTCGGCGCGAACGCGTCTCGGCTCGTGGACGTCCTGTACGGCGTCCGCGAAGACCTGGAACGGCTGATCAGGACGCTTGAGCACCCCGAGGCCGACGGCTCCCGGTTGGACATGGCCCAGCTGATCAGCGAAGGCAACGCCGGCCAGGCGCGGATTCCCGGCAAGCACGGCGCTCCTCCGCAGGCGTTCGCGTGGCTGACCGTCCTGGTCGACGATACGCCGGGCCAAATCGCCCGCCTGCTGACCGAGATCGGCGAGGTGGGCATCAACCTGGAAGACCTGCGCCTGGAACACTCGGCGGGCCAGCCGGTGGGGCTGGCGGAGCTTGCCGTGCTGCCCAGCAAGCGGCACGAATTAATTGATTACTTGACCTCACGTGGATGGAAGGTTGTGCAATGAGCGCGGCGGAAGTGGATATGGCTCGTTACCGGCAGGGCAAGGCGCTGGTGGTTGCCATCGACGGGCCGTCGGGCTCCGGCAAGTCGTCCGTCAGCAAGGAAACCGCACGGCGGCTGCACGCGTCCTACCTGGACACCGGCGCCATGTACCGTGCCGTGACCTGGTACTGCGTCAACACCGGTGTGGACCTGGCGGATGCGGCGGCCATCGAACAGGCCAGCAAGGACGTCGACCTGCAGATCAGCACCCACCCCGACGACGAATACGTGCGCATCGGCTCCACGGACATCACCGACGAAATCCGCGAGCCGTCAATCTCCGCCTCCGTGAGCGCCGTGGCCACGACGCTGGGGGCACGGGCCGAACTGGTCCGGCGCCAGCAGCAGATCATCGCCGACTCCGGCCGCCGGATCGTGGCCGAGGGCCGCGACATCACTACGGTCGTCGCTCCCGACGCCGAGGTGCGGCTGCTGCTGACCGCCAGCGAAGAGGCAAGGCTGCGCCGTCGCGGCCTCCAGCTGGGCGGAACGCAGAGCGACGCCGACCTGCACGAGCAGGTGCTGGCCCGCGACGCCAAGGATTCGACCGTGGTGAATTTTTCCGAGGCCGCCGACGGCGTCTTCACGGTGGATTCATCCGATCTGGACTTCGAACAAACCGTCGAAGCGGTGCTCGCCGTCGTCCGGCATGCCGCACACTGAACCCGCCGCCGCCCTCAGCCCGGGGGTGGCCTGGCTGGCGTTGAACAGCGGTGCCCCCGTGGTGCCGGCGGCTGCCCTCGGCACCAGGATCACCGGCGGGCAGCGGGATGCCATCCCTCGCCCCGGCCGCGTTTTCCACCTGGGATTCGGCTCCCCGCAGACCTACCGGCGGCTGCCCTCGGTGTCCGGGCGTGTTTCAATGGACACTGCAGCCGAAGAGATCCGCCGGCAGCTGTCCGGCCATGTCCGGCACAGCGTGGCGCTCACCGGGCAGCCGCTTCCGGCCAACCACGCCCCCGACGACAACCGGCTTGCTGCCTACCCAGAAGGAACAGACGATGAGTGACACCCAGCCCGGATCCTCCCCGGCGGACCGGCCGGCCGACGAGGAATACCGTCCGGCGGGCGAGGACCAGATCGCCGAGCACATGCTCGAGATCGATGACGACGAAGCCGAGTTGCGCGCCGCGTCGCTGCGCGCCGGCCTGGCCGAATACGACCTTGACGACGACGACGCCGCGCTGCTGGCCGCGGCCGAAGAACCCGTCCCCGACAACGAACCGCTCCGGGTGGCCCCGGTGCTGGCCATCGTCGGCCGGCCCAATGTGGGCAAGTCGACGCTGGTGAACAGGATCCTGGGCCGGCGCGAGGCAGTCGTCGAAGACACCCCCGGTGTCACCCGCGACCGGGTCTCCTACTCGGCCCACTGGAACGGACGCCCCTTCACCCTGGTGGACACCGGCGGCTGGGAGCATGACGCCCGCGGCATCCACGCCCGCGTCGCCGACCAGGCCGAAATCGCAGTGGACATGGCCGACGCCGTCCTGCTGGTCGTCGACGCCAACGTCGGCGCCACGGCCACGGACGAGGCGGTGGTGAAGATGCTGCGCCGCAAGAAGAAGCCGGTCATCCTGGTGGCCAACAAGGTGGACGACCTGGCCCAGGAAGCCGAAGCCGCAGCCCTGTGGGGCCTCGGTTTCGGCGAGCCCTATCCCGTGTCGGCACTGCACGGCCGGGGAACGGCCGACATGCTCGACGCGGCCCTGGAGGTGCTGCCCGAATTCTCGGCCTACGGGGGACTCGAGCGCACGGGAGGCCCCCGGCGGATCGCCCTGATCGGCCGCCCGAACGTCGGCAAATCGTCGCTGCTAAACAAGCTGGCCGGAAGCGAGCGGGTAGTGGTCGACACGATCGCCGGCACCACCCGCGATCCGGTCGACGAAATGATCGAACTGGGCGGACGGACGTGGCGCTTCGTCGACACGGCCGGGATCCGGCGCCGCGTGCACATGCAGCAAGGCGCCGACTTCTATGCCTCGCTCCGCACGCAGGCCGCGCTCGAAAAGGCGGAGGTCGCCGTCGTGCTGCTGGCCGTGGACGAGGTGCTCAGCGAGCAGGACGTGCGCATCCTGCAGCTCGCCATCGATTCCGGCCGGGCCCTGGTGCTTGCCTTCAACAAGTGGGACCTGCTGGACGACGACCGCCGCCGGTACCTCGAACGCGAGATCGAGCAGGACCTGGCCCACGTGGACTGGGCGCCCCGGGTGAACATCTCGGCCAAGACCGGCTGGCACAAGGACAGGCTGGTCCCGGCGCTGGACCGTGCCCTCGAGTCCTGGGACAAGCGCATCCCCACCGGCCGCCTGAACGCCTTCCTGGGCGAACTGGTCGCGGCCCACCCGCACCCGGTACGCGGGGGCAAGCAGCCGCGCATCCTGTTCGGCACGCAGGCTTCCTCGCGGCCGCCGAAGTTCGTGCTGTTCACCACCGGTTTCCTGGACCCCGGCTACCGCCGCTTCATCACCCGCCGGCTGCGTGAAACATTCGGCTTCGAAGGCACCCCGATCGAGGTCAGCATGCGGGTGCGCGAGAAGCGGTCCCGCAAGCACTGATCCGGCCCCGGGCCGGGGCCCAACCCCGGCGCCGCCGCCCGCGGATCGGGGGGTTAGGGCACCGGCCCCGCCGCCCGCGGTGGCGCCGGGTGGTCATGACGCAGGGAAAAATGCTGTACAGTATTTGAGGTAGTTCCGCCGGTTGCATGAAGGCGGAACTTCGGGTTGTGGCGCAGCTTGGTAGCGCACTTGACTGGGGGTCAAGGGGTCGCAGGTTCAAATCCTGTCAACCCGACAGCAAGGGATCCGGTCCGCGAGGGCCGGGTCCCTTTTCCATTGGCTTGTGCAAGGCCCTGTATGCCTATACTTTCAGCGATGGCGGGGAAAGGGTTCCTTGCCGGAGCAACTGGCCGTCCATGGTGCGAGAAAGGCAACCGATGAGCAATATTCCTGCCGACCTGAAGTACACAGCCGAGCATGAGTGGGTGGCTGCCGCCGACGCCGAAGGTACGGTGCGCCTGGGTATCACCGACTTTGCGCAGGACGCCCTCGGCGATGTGGTCTACGTGCAGATGCCGGAAGCCGGCTCCTCCATCACCGCCAACGAGGTCATCGGCGAGGTGGAATCGACCAAGAGCGTCAGCGACATCTACGCTCCGGTCAGCGGCGAGGTCGCGGCCGTCAACGACGCCCTGGAGACCGACCCGGCCCTGATCAACTCCGATCCGTACGGGGAGGGGTGGCTGCTGGAGGTCAAGCTGTCGGATCCGGCGGCGCTGGAGACCTTGCTCAGTGCCCCGGAGTATGAACAGCAGGTAGGCTAGGAGCTACCGGAGCCACTCGACGGCCAACCGGTCCTGAACCGGTTGGCCGCTACATTTTTACGGGAGGAACTATTGATGGTGGGCGAAGCTCGCAACGCCACGGATAACGGGAACGGCGACAGCCGGAACCCGGAGGCGCACGCGGAAACCACATCCATCTCTTTGCCGCCGCAGACCCTGGCCCACGTGGCCAAACCGCGGCTCTCCCGCGAAGAGGAAGCATCGGTGATCGCGCTGCCGGCGGGGTCGGCGCTGCTGATAGCCCACGACGGCCCGAACGCCGGGGCCCGGTTCCTGCTGGACCAGGACGTCACCACCGCCGGCCGGCATCCGGAAGCGGACATCTTCCTTGACGACGTCACGGTGTCGCGCAAGCACGCGGAATTCCGCCGCTCCGGCGACGGCTTCATGGTGGTGGACTCCGGCAGCCTCAACGGCACCTACGTGAACAACGACCGTGTGGACAGCCTGCAGCTGCGGACAGGCAATGAGGTGCAGATCGGCAAGTTCCGCCTGACCTACTACGCAGGCACGGCGGCAAAGGGGCAGGGCTAACCGGTGCCCGGGTCCCAGCCAGCACGGCGCACCCTCGGGGCGTCCCGGGAGGGGTACCGCAGCAGCGTCCTCAATATCGGCGAGGTGCTGCAACAGCTGACGGAGGACTTCCCGCAGATCACGGCCTCCAAGATCCGGTTCCTGGAGGAAAAGGGGCTGATCAGTCCCCAGCGGACGCCGGCCGGCTACCGGAAGTACACCGGCCAGGACGTTGAACGCCTCCGTTTCGTGCTGGCCCTGCAGCGCGACCAGTACCTGCCGCTCAAGGTCATCAAGGATTACCTGGACGCGATCGATCGTGGCGAGCGGCCGGAAGCCCTGCCCGGCGGTATGTCCCTGGCCCCCCGGATGGTCTCGGAGCCGCTGGCGGCAGAACTGAACGGACGCGGCCGGGCGCTCACCCGGGCCGAGCTCCTGCAGGCCAGCGGAGCCTCCACGGAACTCGTGGACGACCTTCTGGCCTACGGCCTGATCCACGCCCAGGACGCCTGTTTCGACGAACACGCACTCAAGGTCGTGCGGGCCTGCAGGCAGCTGGGCAGCCATGGCATCGAACCTCGACACCTCCGCCCGTTCCGGGCCGCCGCAGACCGCGAGGTCGGGCTGGTGGAGCGTGCGGTGGCCCCGCTGGCGTCCCGGCGCGACGTCGCCTCCCGGGCGCGCGCCGCGGAAGCGGCCAAGGAAATCAGCGATCTGTGCCTGAACCTGCATACGGCGCTGGTTCACGGGCACCTGGCCCAGATGGACCGCTGAACGGAGAAGCCATGCTCGAACTCGAGGTTGTCGGAGTCCGCATTGAACTCCCGTCGAACCAGCCGCTGGTGCTGCTCAAGGAAACCGACGGCGAGCGACACATACCCATCTGGATCGGTGCGCCGGAAGCCAGCGCGATTGCGTTCGCCCAGCAGGGCATCAAACCGCCGCGCCCCATGACCCACGACTTGCTCCGCGACGTCGTGGACGTGCTCGGCCGGCAAATCACCGAAGTCCGCCTGGTGACGGTCCAGGACACCGTCTTCTTTGCCGAGCTGGTGTTTGACGGCGGGGTGACAGTCAGCTCCCGCGCCTCGGACGCCATCGCGGTGGCACTGCGGGTGCCCTGCCCGATCTACTGTGCGGACGAGGTAATGGACGAGGCCGGGGTGAAGATCGCCGAAGCGGCCGACGATGAGGAATCCGACGGCCCGGCGCAGGAGAACGCGGAAAGCCAGTTGCGCGAGTTCAGGGAATTCCTCGCCGACGTGGAGCCCGAGGACTTCGAGAAATAGCCGTCGCCGGCATCTGGTTCCGGCGCCCGAATCGCCCGGCCCGGCGCCGGGGCATCCGACACGCCGCAGCAAAAATGCCAGCGTCTTTGACCGGCGGCCCCCGCCGTTCTAACGTCGAAGCATACAGTTCCCATTGCACCGCAGGCCATCTCAAGGCAGACTTAGACCAGACCTCTGGGCTGACTGCGAAGCTCATTCCCCACAGGGAACTTCGACAAGGAGGGTTCACGTGAGTCCTAAAGGTGATGCAGGCGAGATGCCGCACGCTCTGCAGACCGGCGCTGCCATACCCGCAAGTGCCCAGGGCTTGCTGTTCACCGAAGATCTGCCCGTGCTGGACGAGGACGCCGGTTACCGCGGTCCCACGGCATGCAAGGCAGCCGGCATCACCTACCGGCAGTTGGACTACTGGGCACGCACCGGACTGGTGGAACCTGCCGTCCGCGGCGCGTCCGGCTCCGGCTCGCAGCGCCTCTACAGCTTCCGCGACATCCTGGTCCTGAAGGTGGTTAAGCGCCTGCTCGACACCGGCGTCTCGCTGCAGCAGATCCGCTCCGCCGTCGGCCACCTGCGCGAACGCGGCGTGGAAGATCTGGCCCAGATCACCCTCATGAGCGACGGCGCCAGCGTGTACGAGTGCACCTCCGCCGACGAGGTCATCGACTTGGTCCAGGGCGGACAGGGCGTCTTTGGCATCGCCGTCGGCCGGGTGTGGCGAGAGGTCGAAGGCAGCCTCGCCGAGCTCCCCAGCGAACATGCCGCAGAGGAACAGGATTTTCCCGACGACGAGCTGAGCCGCCGGCGCGCCGCGCGCAAGATCAGCTGACCGCACACAGGACACAACAGCGGGAGGGGCTCCGGGAAACCGGGGCCCCTCCCGCTGATTAAAGTGCGACCCGGTGAAAAGGTGCGTTCAGGTCGGGTTTAATTTGCGATGCCGGCGGGTTTGAGCGCCGATCCGGGCGGAGACCCGCCGCCCGGGCCGGGACCTGTTGTCAGGAGGGCTGGCGGCGGAGCGCGCGGCTGCGCATCCGGCCGGAATCGGTCAGGTTTTTGAGCAGCTCGTCGAAAAGCGCGGCCGCCTGCCGTGCAGATTCACCCGGCCACTGGTGGACGGAATGCGCTGCCCCCTGGATCTGCTGCCAGTTCGCCTGCTCGGCGATGGTGGGGGAGAGCAGCAGGTCGCCGAACATGGTTTTCATTTCGGCCAGCCGGTAACCGTGTTCGTTGGAGCTGGGCCGTACACGGTTGGCCACCACGCCGGCCGTCTTCAGGTCCGGGGCGAATTCCTCCCGGAACAAATCGATGGCGCGCATGGTGCGCTCGGTGCCCGCCACGGAGAAGAGGCTCGGCTCGGCCACGAGCAGCACCCGGGTGCTCGCCGTCCACGCCATGCGCGTCAGCCCGTTGAGCGACGGCGGGCAGTCGATGAGCACCAGCGAGTAGTTGTTCACGCGGGAGAGCATGGTGGAGAGCCTACGCAGGTCCCGGCGGCTCAGATCGGGCCGGTCGTAGATGCCGGAGTAGGCGGAGCCGATGGCGACGTCGAGAACCTTCCGGCCGGAAGCCGGCGCGCTGCCGGGGTCAGCCGAGGCCACCCAGCCGCTCGGGGCGACGTTGGCCCGCAGGTCGGCCTTGCGCGCGTTCTTGAGGAGCCGGCCGACGTCGGTCTGGCGGGACGGCTTGACGCCTAATCCCGTGGTCGCGTCAGCATGCGGATCCAAGTCGATGACCAGGGTGGGGATTCCCGCTGCCAGCGCCGCAGAGGCCAGGCCCAGCGTGACCGAGGTCTTGCCGACCCCGCCCTTGAGGCTGCTGATGCTCACTACTTGCACGTAAAAACCAAAACCTAACGTATCGAGTCGTGGGGCTTCTGCGCCGGATAAGTCTTCACGGCACCCTATTCATCATAAGTGGAGCGCCGCAGCACACCGTGCCACCCGCGCCGCCGGGGCGTTTCGCCGCTTGCGCCGTAACATGCGGCCCGCAAGAACCGCCACGGCGCGTGATCTGTGCAACACTGGCTTGCCAGCCCGGCTCGCCGTCCGTGAGACTTGGCTCACTGAGTCCGCCGGCACCGGCGCCGGACGGTCGTGTTTCGCATGCAAGTCCGGACCCGGCAACGATGCAGGAGTGAAATGTTCGAAAAGATCCTGGTAGCCAACCGTGGCGAAATCGCCATCAGGGCGTTCCGCGCGGCCTACGAACTGGGCGCCAAAACGGTGGCTGTCTTCCCGTATGAAGACCGCAACTCGATCCACCGGCAGAAGGCCGACGAAGCGTATTTGATCGGCGAGCAGGGGCATCCGGTCCGGGCTTACCTCGACGTCAACGAAATCATCCGGGTCGCCAAGGAGTCCGGCGCGGACGCCATCTACCCGGGCTACGGATTCCTGTCCGAAAATCCCGAGCTGGCCCGCGCCGCTGCCGGTGCCGGCATCGCCTTCGTCGGCCCCAAGGCCGATGTGCTGGAGCTCGCGGGGCACAAGGTCCATGCCCTGCAGGCAGCCCGCCGGGCCGGGATTCCGGTGCTGAAGTCCACCGAACCCAGTGCCGATCCGGAGAAGTTGCTGGCCGAAGCCGAGGAGATCGGCTTCCCGATCTTCGTCAAGGCGGTTGCCGGCGGCGGCGGCCGCGGCATGCGCCGGGTCGACAGCCGCAAGGATCTGCCGGACGCCCTCGCGGCTGCCATGCGGGAAGCCGACACGGCCTTCGGCGATCCCACCGTTTTCCTTGAACAGGCCGTACTGCGGCCGCGCCACATCGAAGTGCAGATCCTGGCCGACGGGCAGGGCAACGTCATGCACCTCTTCGAACGCGACTGCTCGCTCCAGCGCCGGCACCAGAAGGTCATCGAAATCGCCCCCGCACCCAACCTGGACGAGGGCATCCGGCAGGCACTGTACCGGGACGCGGTCACGTTCGCGCAGGCGCTCGGATACACCAATGCCGGCACGGTCGAGTTCCTGGTGGACACGGTCGGTGAACGGGCCGGGCAGCATGTCTTCATCGAGATGAACCCGCGCATCCAGGTGGAGCATACGGTGACCGAGGAGATCACCGACGTCGACCTGGTGCAGTCCCAGCTGCGCATCGCCGCGGGCGAGACCCTGGCCGACCTGGGCCTGTCCCAGCAGGCCGTGTCCGTCAACGGCACCGCCATGCAGTCCCGTATCACCACCGAGGACCCGGCCAACGGCTTCCGTCCCGACGTCGGCAAGGTCACCGCCTACCGGTCGGCCGGCGGCGCCGGTGTCCGGCTGGACGGCGGAACCATCTACACCGGGGCCGAAATCAGCCCGCACTTTGACTCGATGCTGGTCAAGCTCACCTGCCGCGGCCGCGACTTCGCGACGGCGGCCGCTCGCGCCAGGCGTGCCCTGGCCGAGTTCCGCATCCGCGGCGTCTCCACGAACATCGCGTTCCTGCAGGCGGTGCTGGAGGACCCGGACTTCCTGGCCGGCAACGTCGCCACCTCGTTCATCGACGAGCGGCCGGAACTGCTCCAGGCCCGGGTCTCGGCCGACCGCGGCACCAAGCTGCTGACCTGGCTGGCGGACGTCACCGTCAACAAACCGCACGGTGAGCTGCCGGTGTCCACGGCACCGGTGGAGAAGCTGCCCGAACCCGCCAGGCAGGCGCTGGAGGCCACCGGTGCCCTGACGGCCGTTCCGGCGTCCGGCTCCCGGCAGCGGCTGCAGCAACTGGGCCCGGAGAAGTTCGCGGCCGCGCTGCGGGCCCAGACAGCCGTGGCGGTCACGGACACGACCTTCCGTGACGCCCACCAGTCGCTGCTGGCTACCCGGGTACGCACCAAGGACCTGCTCAACGCCGCCCCCGCCGTCTCGGCCCTCACCCCGCAGCTGCTCTCGGTCGAGGCGTGGGGCGGCGCAACCTACGATGTCGCGCTGCGGTTCCTAGGCGAGGACCCGTGGGAGCGGCTGGCGGCGCTGCGCCAGGCGATGCCGAACATCTGCCTGCAGATGCTGCTGCGCGGGCGGAACACCGTCGGCTATACCCCGTACCCGGAGGAAGTCACCACGGCGTTCGTCCGGGAAGCTGCCGCCACGGGCATCGACATCTTCAGGATCTTCGATGCGCTCAACGACGTCTCCCAGATGGAGCCGGCGATCCGGGCCGTGCGGGAGACGGGAACCGCCGTGGCAGAGGTCGCGCTCTGCTACACCGGGGACCTGTTGGATCCGGCGGAGGACCTGTACACGCTGGACTACTACCTGGAGCTGGCCGGGCGGATCGTCGACGCCGGCGCGCACATCCTGGCGATCAAGGACATGGCCGGCCTGTTGCGTCCGGCGGCCGCGGCGAAGCTGGTTGCGGCGCTGCGCGAGCGGTTCGATCTGCCGGTGCACGTGCACACCCACGACACGGCCGGGGGCCAGCTGGCGACGCTGCTGGCCGCCGTCGATGCCGGTGCAGATGCGGTGGACGTCGCCAGCGCGGCGATGGCCGGCACCACCAGCCAGCCGCCCATGTCGGCGC
>NZ_JBNHGL010000079.1:0-12007 GCF_059091245.1 Arthrobacter sp. Y3225116 | reverse complement strand
GGCTTCGCTCATGGCGTGGCCCAGTTCCACGATGCCCGTGATGTCAGCGCTCCGCTGCCAGCTCAGGAGATTGACCAGCCAGGCCGCGGCGGACGGTCCCAGCTGGGGAAGGAAGGCCGCGGTGATCGCCGTTTCCGTCATCGCGCCCGCCTCACGAGGCGGCCCGCCGGAGTGTGCGGACCGCACGCCGGCCCAGCCGCCCGACGTTGGCCAGCGGGCGGGCGGCCACGGCCGGCGGCAATCCGCCCGGCAGCTGAAGCTTGGTCAGCCGCCGCCGCTTGAAATAGCGCATGTGGGGTCCGTCCTGGATGTGCTGCAGATACGTTTCCGCACTCGGGCGGCCTGCTGCCAGCGTATCGGCCTGCATGCAGTAGGAGACGGCTTCGACCAGATGCTGCAGGCGGCCGGCAGGGGGAGTGTCTGCCGCCTCCTGGTCCGGGGCGTGGAAGTTCCGCTCCAGGATCGCATCGATGATGGTGACCGGCACGCGGTTGCTGTTTTCGTACGGGGTCAGCCGCTCCAGCAGCAGTTCGGTTCCTACGGCCGCCGCCTCGATGCCGAACAGGTACCTGGCGGTCATGAGGGCGGTGGAGAAACAGCTGACCACCAACCGGGGCCGCAGGCGCTGCATCACCACTTCCGCGGGTACCGGGGACTCCAGGATCTCCAGCCGTACCCCGAGGTCCCCGGCCGCCGACTGGACGGAGCGCAGGGCTGCCGGTCCGGCGTTGGGATGGGGCTTGAAGATGCAGTGCCGGATCCCCCGCTCCAGGGCCTTTTCGATCATCCCGCGGTGCAGCGCCACTTCTTCCTCGGCCGACAGGATCCCGAGCTCGGCCAGGTATTGGCCCAGCAGCAGCGCGCTGCCGGCGGCATCCGGTTGCGACCCCGGAAGCACCAGGGGCGGCACCGACCGGTCCAGCTCCTCCATCGCGCGGCGCAGGGAGGCCGGATCCACCGGCAGCAGCTTGGGATCATGCTCGCGCAGCAACTGCGGGCGCAGCCCGGGGACGAGGTCCACGTACAGCAGGGAATCGAGCCGCTGGGCCACGGCCAGCGGGACGGGGTTGCGGGTGGGCCCGTAGCTCATCAGGCCGTCCGAGTGTACCGAGACGGTTGCCTGGGCGAAGGTCCGGGCCAGGGCGACCGCAGGGTTGACCTGGATGGACTCGACGTAGAGATGGACCGGGTCGTCGCCCAGGTCCCATTCCGAGCGCAGCAGCCTTTGCCACAGATCCAGGTCCTGCTCGCGGGGATTGAACTGCCCCGGCCGCCGTGGCCAGAGCAGCTTGCCGAGGTCCGCCACGCGGTCGAACCTCCGGACGGCATCGGCGAAGCCCGGCGACTCGTGGAACGGAACGGTGATCTCCGGAATCAAGGCATTGTTGGTCAGCACCAGGATGCGTTCGGCACCGGTGGCCGGAACGGTCCCGTCGTCGACGGCCGCGGCCAGCGAGACGACCTGATAGAGCGTTGATACGACGAAAAGTTCTTTCACTTCACTGGTCCGATCGCTGTTTCCAGCTTCTGGCGCCGGTTCTTGTCCATGCCCGCCAAACAGCTGCCGACGGCGGGGGCCGGGAGGCCGGCCACAACAGCCCGGATACCGGACGTCAGTTCGCGGCGGACGGCCTTGGTCATCTTCTCCGACCGATCGAGGTGATGGCAGGCGATGGCCAGGAACTGCCGGATAGCCTTGGGCCGGAAGCGGTCTGCCTCGCGGTCTGCGGCCACCAGCCGGAAGACCTCGGCGTAGCTGCGCAGGAAATCCAACTGCCGGCGGTCGAAGATCTGGCTCAAGGAGGTCGCGACGCCGCGGCGATAGAAGGCACCCAACTGGTCCGAAACCGCGTAGGAGGTTGCCTCCAGGTGCAGCCGCCAGATCCAGGGACGGTCCTCGGCGGTATGCAGGCCGTCCACAAAGTGCAGCAGCCCGGCCTCCCGCAGCGCGCCGTCGAAGATGCCGAAGGGCGCGAACGGGTAGTCCACCATGGATGAGGCGTCCATGGGTCCGATGTCCCGGCGGGGATCGAGGGCGACGCCGCGCACGGCCTGAGGTGCCCGATGAATGGTCCGGATTCCCCCGGCGTGCCGCACGTGGTCCACCCGCAGGAAGTCCACCCCCAGCTGCCTGATCTCCGCCGTGATGCGTGACAGGTGGCCGGGCGCGTACCAGTCGTCCGGGTCAAGGAAGGCGATGTAGCGTCCCGTGGCGGCGTCCAGCCCCTTGTTGCGGGCCGCCGCCAGGCCGGTCGCGGCGTCGTTTCGAAGGATGTGCAGGCCGGGGAGCCGGCCGGTGAAGGCGGCGGCCAGCTCCCCGGTCCCGTCGGTGGAACCGTCATCGATGACGATGATTTCCATGACCGAGGGATCATCGAACTGGCGGGTCAGGCTGGTCATCGCGTCGCGGATGAAAGGGGCCTGGTCTTTCGCCGGGATGATGACGCTCAGTAATGGCTGGTTCATGGCGTGTGCTTAGCCGTCCACCCGGCGCAGGCGGGACAGCGGCGCCAGCTCGCCCGGGAAGACGCGCTTGACGCCGTCGCCCATGGCTTCTTCCAAGATCCGGATGTCGCGGATCAGCGCCTCGAAGCCCTTGGGCTCCAGCGAAGAGGCCTGGTCCGAGCCCCACATGGTCCGGTCCAGGGTGATGTGCCGTTCCACCGTCACCGCGCCCAGGGCCACGGCGGCCAGCGAGATCTGCAGGCCGCGTTCGTGCCCGGAGTAGCCCACCGGCACCTGGTAGCGCTCCTGCAGTGTGGTGATCATGCGCAGGTTCGCCTCTTCCGGCGGCAGCGGGTAGGTGGAGGTGGCGTGCATCAGGATCAGCTTGTCCGTGCCCAGGATTTCCACGGCCTTGTCGATCTGTTCGATCGTGGACATGCCGGTGGACAGGATCACCGGCTTGCCGGTCTCGCGCAGCGCGGTGAGCAGTTCGGTGTCAGTCACGGAGGCGGAGGCGACCTTGTGGGTCAGGGCTCCGGCTTCCTCCATGAACGCGACCGAGGGCACGTCCCACGGCGAGGCGAAGCAGTGCAGGCCGCGGTCGGCGGCGTGGGAGATGAGCTTCTGGTAGATCGGCATGTCGAACTCGACCCGGTACCGGTAGTCCAGGTAGGTCATCTCGCCCCACGGGGTGGAGCGCATCTTGTCCCGCATGTCAGCGGGGGTGGAGATCTCCGGGGTGCGCTTCTGGAACTTGACCGCGTTCGCGCCGGCCTCGGCGGCGACGTCGATCAGCTGCTTGGCGATCTCGATGTCGCCGTTGTGGTTGATGCCGATCTCGCCGATCACGTAAACCGGCTGACCGGCACCGACCTGCACGTCGCCAATCGCGACGGGCGCCGGGGAACCGGCGGGAACATTGACGGAAACGGTAGCTTCGGTAGTCATCTGTGCACTCTCTCTGGTTGTTGCTGTGGTGGCTTGTTGAAGGCGGCGTGGGCCGCCGGCACCGCTGTGGGCGGCGAGGATGAGTTCGCAGATCTCGCGGACCGCGCCCTCGCCGCCGTGATGCTGCAGCACGGTCCGTGCCGCGGCTTTGACCTCGGCGCGGGCGTCGCCCACCGCCACCGGCCAACCAACGACGCCCATGGCGGGCAGGTCGTTGACGTCGTTGCCCACGTAGGCAACCCGGTCGGGATCCAACCGGTTCACGGCCATCCATTGGCGGACCGCTCCGGCCTTGTCCGAGACGTCCTGGAGGACGTCGATGCCGAGCTTCCCGGCCCGGGCGCTGACCACCTTGTTGCGTTCGGTGGACAAAATCAGTTGCGGAATTCCGGTGCTGCGCAGCCGGGAGATTCCCATGCCGTCCTCGCGGCTGACGCGGACGAACTCTTCGCCCTCGGCGTTCACGAAGGCGTGGTCGTCGGTGTGGACGCCGTCGAAGTCCATGACCAGGGCGTCAACGTCGACGGCGCCGGCCGCCGCGGCGCCCACCGGGCCGGCCAGTGCCCGGACCACGGCCAGGTCTTCGGGCGAGTCGATTTCGATCGCCTGCCCGGCGGGCACTTCCTGCAGCTTCAGCCGGCCGAAGAAGCGGTGCCCGCGGTCGAGGAGGCCCTCGGTGCGCATGGCGTAGAACGCCCCTGTTTCGCGGTACTGCGGCCGGCGGTCCTGGCGGCGGGGCCGCACGTCGGCGCGGTGCCCGACGGCGGTGACGGCACCGTCGTCGTCAAGCGACCAATGGAACGCGTGACTCTCGGTGACCGAGAAGGCGACGTCGGCCCGGTCCTCCAGCACGTCCAGGACGGCCCGGTCCAGGTGCTCCGGCTCGATGAACGGCGAGGTGCACTGCAGCAGGACGGTGACCGCCGGCTGCCGGGGCAGCGTGGCGAGCACGTGGAGCACGGCGGACTCGCTGCTGGCGGTGTCTCCGGAAAGCTCCGCGGGACGGACGACGACGCGGGCGCCGCAGCGTTCGGCTTCGGCCGCGACGTCCGGATGGTCGGTGCTGACCACCACGTCGGTCACCGACGGGGCCGCCAACGCACTGTCGATGGCGCGGGCCACCAGGCTCCGGCCGGCCACGGGCATCAGGTTCTTAAACGGGATTCCCTTGGAACCGCCGCGGGCCGGGATGACGACCAGAACTTCCCGGGGATCGTTGTAACTCATTGGAGTCACGGTAGGAAGCACCGGTAACGGCCCGGGGTGGACCAGGTTACGGGAAGGCGTGCAGCAGCGGACGAAACGGGTAACCTGCCGCCCGCGCCCGGATCAGCGGCCGCCGGGCCGCCGACAGTAGTCTTGGACCATGCCCGGGTCCCGCTCTTCGCGCCGCACGCCGCTGCGCATCGTGGTGCCCAGCCGGAACGACCCGTTCCTGAAGCAGTTCACCGAACTGGTGGGCGGACCGCTGGGCCGGCACAGCGCCCCGGGCCTGGTAGCGCCCGGATTTTTCACCGTGGAGCGGGTGCTGATCATCTTGACCACGGTCGCGGCGCTGCTTTCCGTCCTGGTCAAGACGCCGTGCCGGCTGGCCGGGTGGGAGCTGCCGGATTATTTCTACATGGGCTGCTACTCGGACTGGCCGGTGCTCTTCGAGTCCCGCGGGCTGGCCGGCGGAGTCATGCCGTTCGTCACCGCGGGAAGTTCCTTCGAGTACCCCGTGCTGCTGGGCCTGGTGGCCGGAGTCACGGCGTGGCTGGTTCCCGGCGAGGGCGCGTCCCCGGAACGGGCCTTGGCCTATTTCGATATCAACGCCACCCTGGTGGCCGTGGTTTGGCTGGTCACCGTCATCGCGACGGCGCGGATGAGCCACCGGCGGCCCTGGGACGCGGCGATGGTGGCGCTGGCACCGGGCATTGTGCTCGCCGGGACGATCAACTGGGACCTCTGGGCGGCAATGCTGGCGGCGCTGGCGATGCTCGCCTTCGCCCGGCGCCGCCCGGTCCTGGCCGGAGTGCTCATCGGCCTCGGTGCCGCGCTCAAGGTGTATCCGGTGCTGATCCTCGGTCCCATCCTGCTGCTGGCGGTGCGGACCGGCAGGTACCGCCCCCTGGCCCGGGCCGCGCTGGCGGCGGCCGCGGTATGGGTGGCGGTCAATCTGCCGTTCATGCTGCGCGACTTCGGCGGCTGGTTCCACTTTTTGGACTACAGCCGGCAGCGCGAAGCCGGTCACTCGTCCCTCTGGTACGCCTACAACCTGATGGCGCAACGGCAGCAACTGCCCGTCCTTAGCCCCGAATTCATCAACGCCGCCTCCCTCCTGTTGTTCGCGGCCGCCTGCGCGGGCATCGCGCTCCTGGCCTGGGCGGCGCCGCGGCGCCCGCGGATGGCGTCGCTGGTGTTCCTCGTGGTGGCGGCCTTCGTGCTCACCAACAAGGTCTACTCGCCGCAGTTCGTGGTGTGGCTGGTCCCGCTGGCCGTGCTGGCCCATCCCCGCTGGCGCGACTTCCTGATCTGGCAGTTCTTCGAGGCGATGCACTGGTGGGCCACCTGGATGCATCTGGGCCAGGTGACGAGCGGCGGCGAAGCGGCACGCAACCTGGACACGCCCTACTACGTGCTGGCCGTCGTCGCGCATATAGCAGCAACGGCATACATAGCGGGGAAGGTGGTGCGCGCCATCTGGCTGCCGGAGCATGACCCGGTCCGCCGGGTGGACACCGACGACCCGCAGGGCGGGGACTACGACGGCGCGCCGGACAGGTTCACGCTGCCGTTGGCGGGTGCCGCCAGGGGGAGGGGCGCCGGTCCGGCAACCGCCGTCGGGAACGGGCAGGCCGAACATTCTACGCCGGGCATAGATGCCGTGCGGCGGCCCTCGACCTGGCCGGGCCTTGCCGGTGAGGCCGCGCAGGCCACAAGGTTGAAGCCCCAGGGGGAAGGAGATCCAACGTGACGGACGTAGCGGTAGTCGGCGCCGGACCCAACGGGTTGGCGGCCGCCGTGATCATGGCGCGTGCTGGCCTCGGGGTCACGGTCTTCGAGGCGGCAGCCACGCCCGGCGGGGGCTCCCGCACGGTGGAATTGATGGAGCCGGGCCACTGGCACGACGTCTGTTCCGCGGTCCACCCGATGGCCGCGGCCTCGCCGTTTTTCCGGGACTTCGGGCTGGACCAGCGGATCGAACTGCTGGTGCCGGAGGTCTCCTACGGCCAGGTGATCGACGGCGCCGCCGCGGCGGTGGCCCACCGCGACCTCGACCAAACCGTGGCCGGGCTGGGGGCCGACGGCGGCGCGTACCGGCAGTTGATGAAACCGCTCGTCGCGCGGACCGACGCGCTGCTGGAGTTCACCATGGACCAGCTGCTCCAGGTGCCTGCGAGCCCGGTGACAGCGTTCCGGTACGGGCTCCGCACGCTGGAGCAGGGCTCTCCCGCCTGGAACCTGCGCTTCAAGGAACAGTTCGCACCCGCTCTGCTGACCGGCGTCGCCGCTCACACCCCCGGCGGGGTGCGCCGCCTCTCGTCCGCGGGCGCGGGCTTGATGCTCGGCGCGCTCGCCCATGCCGTGGGCTTCCCTCTGCCCGCCCGGGGGTCGCAGGCCATCATCGACGCCATGGTCGAGGACCTGCAGGCCCACGGCGGCCGGCTCGAGACCGGGCACCGGGTCGCCTCGCTCGCCGAGCTGACCGACGCCGAGGCGGTGATGCTGGATACCTCACCCACCGAACTGCTGCGGCTGGCCGGCGGCCGGCTCCCGTCCCGCTATGCGCGCGCCCTGCAGCGCTTCCGCTACGGACCCGGGGCGGCCAAGGTGGACTACATCCTGTCCGGGCCGGTTCCGTGGGCCCATCCGGACCTGCGCCGGGCCGGCACCGTTCATCTGGGCGGGAGACGGGAACAGATGGCAGCCTCCGAGCGGGACATTGCCCGCGGCCGGCACTCGGAAGACCCGGTGATCCTGACCGCGCAGCCCGCCGTGGTCGATCCGTCCCGGGCGCCGGCCGGGCGCCACGTGCTCTGGACCTATTGCCACGTTCCGGGCGGTTCCACCCGGGACATGGAACCGGTCATCACCGCTGCGCTGGAGCGCGCCGCCCCCGGCTTCACCGACCTGGTGGTGGATTCGGCCAGCATGTCCGCGGCGGACTACGAGGCCTACAATCCCAACTACGTCGGCGGCGACTTCGGAACCGGGGCCGTCAGCCTGCTGCAACTCGCGGCGCGCCCGGTGCTGAGCCGGAAGCCCTGGCAGACCCCGCTGCACGGGGTCTATTTGTGCTCCGCCGGGACGCCGCCCGGCCCCGGCGTGCACGGCATGGCCGGCTACCGCGCCGCCGAGCTGGCCCTGCGGGAGCAATTCGGACTGGCTGTGCCGTCCCTGAGGCCCTAAGCCATGGAACAGCGGGCGGTGCCGGTGGAAGATGGTCCCATGGATCCTGTCGCCGCCCTGAACGAAATCGCCTTCTGGCTGGAGCGCGAACTCGCGCCCACGTACAAAGTGCAGGCGTTCCGGAAGGCGGCCGCCGTCGCCGGCGGGCTGGAGCCCGCCGAGCTGGCCGAGCGGGCGCGCACCGGCCGGCTGAAGAACATGAAAGGGATCGGCGCCAGCACCTTCGTGGTGATCCAGCAGGCGGTCGACGGCGAGGTCCCCGACTATCTGGCGAAGGTGCGGGAGCGCGCCGCGACACCCCTGGCCGAGGGCGGGCGCGAGCTGCACCAGGCCCTCCGCGGCGACCTGCACAGCCACAGCGACTGGTCCGACGGCGGCTCGCCGCCGGAAGCCATGGCCGATGCCGCCCGCTGGCTCGGCCGCGACTACCTTGCCCTGACCGACCACTCGCCGAACCTCACGGTCGCCAACGGCCTGAGCGCGGAGCGGCTGGCCCGGCAGCTTGAGCTGGTCGCGGAGCTCAACGCTTCAGCCGACGGCTTCCGGGTGCTGACCGGGATCGAAGCCGACATCCTGGAGAACGGCCAACTGGACCAGTCACCGGAGATGCTCGACCGGCTGGACGTGGTGGTCGCCAGCGTGCATTCCAAGCTGAGGTCGGACCGGGGCACCATGACCCGCAGGATGCTCGGCGCCATCGAGAACCCGCGCACGAACGTGCTGGGCCACTGCACCGGGCGGCTGGTGAAGGGATCACGGGGAACCCGCCCGCAGTCGGAGTTCGACGCCGAACGGGTGTTCGCCGCCTGCGCCGAGAACAACGTTGCGGTCGAAATCAACTCCCGGCCCGAGCGGCAGGACCCTCCGGACGAGCTCATCCAGCTGGCCCTCGACGCCGGCTGCCTGTTCAGCATCGACAGCGACGCCCACGCGCCCGGGCAGCTGGACTTCCTCCACTACGGCGCCGAACGGGCGGCCGCAAACGGCGTCCCGGCCGAACGGATCATCACCACCTGGCCCGTGGAGCGCCTGCTCGAGTGGTGCCGCCAGGGCCGGTAGCCCGCGTGTAACCGCTTCCGACCCCGGCGGAACGTCGACCGGGCCCGACGTCGGCAAGCCGCCCGGGCGTCCCCAAAACGGCGCCGCTTTAGCTATGGTCCTCAGTATGCTGAACAATTTTTCGAAGGCGCTCTTGGCGGTGCTGGCCATGCTGCTGATGACCTCCTGCGGGCTGCAGGTGCCGGCGGACCCGGAGGGGACATTGGAGCGCATCAGCGGGGGTACCCTCCGGGTGGGTGTCTCGCACAACCCGCCCTGGACGGCGGTCCGGGACGGCGCGGAGCCCACGGGCTTGGAGGCGGACCTGGTGAGGCAATTCGCCGCGGCCCGCGAAGCGACCGTCGCCTGGACAGCGGCCGGCGAGGAATCCCTGATGGGGCAGCTCGAAGGCGGCGACCTGGACCTCGTCATCGGAGGCCTGACGAAAAAATCGCCGTGGTCGGACAAGGCCGCCCTGACCCAGCCCTATGCCGAGGGCCGCGCACCCGACGGAGGCAAAGTGGAATACGTCATGGCCGCCAGGATGGGCGAAAACGCCTTCCTGCGGGAATTGGAAAAGTTTCTTCTCGACCGGAAGGGACGGGGATGAATACCAAATTCGGCCGGACCGAGCTGCCCGATGAGCAGGAAAAGGCCCTCCGGCGCGCCATCAGGCTCCAGTGGACCACCATCGCCGTGCTGGCGGTCTCCGTCACCCTGGTCGCCTTGGTCATGGGCAATTCGCAGGCGATGAAGGCGGCCTGGATCGAAGACATGCTCTCCCTCGCCCCGCCCATCGCGTTCCTGCTGGCGATGAAGATCATTAACCGGCCGCCCACCCGGAAGTACCCCTACGGGTACCACCGGTCGACCGGGATTGCGCATCTCGTGGCCGCGGTGGCCCTCTGCACCATGGGCGCGTTCCTGGTGGTCGACTCCGGCATGGGCCTGCTGAAAGGGGAGCACCCGCCCATCGGATCGGTCCAGCTGCTGGGCCACACCGTCTGGCTCGGCTGGCTGATGATCGCCGTCATGGCAGTGACCGCCGTACCTCCGGTCCTGCTCGGCCGGGCCAAGGAAAAACTCGCCGAGCAACTGCATGACAAGGTCCTCTATGCCGATGCGGACATGAACAAGGCGGACTGGAAGACGGCCGTCGGCTCCATCGTCGGGGTCGCCGGCATCGGGATCGGTCTGTGGTGGGCCGACGCCGCCGCGGCACTGTTCATCGCCGGGGGAATTTTGCGCGACGGCTACAAAAACATGCGGGGCTCCGTCACCGACCTGATGGACAGCCGGGCCACCACCTTCGACGACTCGGAGCCCCACCCGCTGATCGAACGCATCGATGATTACCTGCGCCAGTTGGAATGGGTGGAAGAAGCGGGCTCGCGTGTCCGCGACCAGGGCCATGTGCTGCACGTTGAGGCCTTCGTCGTCCCCCGCGACGGACGCGTCCCCTCGGTCGATGTCCTCGAAGAGGCGCGGGACGGCTGCATTGACCTGCATTGGATGATCCACGACACGGTCCTGGTGCCGGTCTCCGAACTGCCCGAGGAAGCAGGCGGAGCATCGGAGCGCCAGTCCGAAAGGAACCTCTGAACGCTCCCCGTGCGGCGCGCCCCACCGTATATCGTGCAAGGAGGCCCTGCTGCCAGGGCCCAACAACATCACGACGGCGGTGCACGGCTGCCGCAAGGAGGTACAGATGCGTCTGGGGACAGTACGGCGGAACGGAACCACGCAGGCGTTCCGGCAGGACGGCGGCGCCACCGACTACCTGCCGACCAGGGACGTCGGCGAACTGCTGAGGGGCGGGGACTGGCGGACCTTGCCCGGCGAGCGGGGCCCTGCGCCGGTGGCGTCGGAGCTGGACATGCCGATCTTGCAGCCGGGCAAGATCCTCTGCGCCGGCCTGAACTATTACGCGCACGCCGAGGAAGTGGGCCAGGAGGTCCCCAAATACCCCACGATCTTCACCAAGTACCCGAACGCGCTGGTCGGCCCGGTGGACGACGTGGTGCTGCCCGCGGCCAGCACGAAGATCGACTGGGAGGCCGAGCTGACCGTGGTGATCGGTTCCCGGATCCGGTACGCCGATGACGCCGCCGCCCGGGACGCGATCGCCGGCTACACGGTGATGAACGACGTCTCCGTCCGCGACTGGCAGGGCCGCACCTCGGAATGGTTCCAAGGCAAGAATTGGGACCGGATGACTCCGGTGGGCCCCGTCGTCGTCACGGCAGACGAGCTGGATCCGGAGGCAGGGCTGGCGGTGGAATGCGAGCTGGACGGCGTGTCCAAGCAGTCGGGCAACACGTCGGACCTGATCTTCTCCTGCGCGCAGCTGGTCTCCTACGTCAGCCAGTTCATGACCCTGGAACCCGGTGACCTGCTGGCCACCGGCACCCCGGCCGGCGTAGGACTGGCCCGGAAACCGCGTGAATGGATTCCCGCCGGAGCGCAGCTGGTGACGAGGATCGAGGGAATCGGCGAATTGCATAACCGCTGCGTGGCCGAAGAGCCGCGCTGAAACGTCGAATTTCTCCCTCCGGCGTCCTAGGATCAAGGAGTGGCACAAACACGGCTGTTTGGGCGTGACCGGGAGGTGGCGCAGTGGCGCGACCTCGCCACTGCTGTGGAATCCGGCCGCAGCATCGAACTGACCGTCAGCGGCCCGTCCGGAATCGGTAAGACATCCCTGCTGGAGACGGTGTGCGCCGAGGCCTCCGCGCGCGGCTGGAAACTGCTGAGGGCGGCCGGTGCCGCCCGCCGTTCGCTGCCCGGATCCATGTTTTGGCAGTGGTTCGCGCCGCTGGCCCAGCAGGTGCCGGACCACGGCCCGCCGTTCGACGGGCAGGGCCGGGTGCTGCATTCCTTCCTGACCTACGCGGGCGGTCCGCTGCACAAGGACGCCCTGACCTATTCGGCCTCCTGGGTCCTGCGTTCGCTGGCCCAGGAGGGACCGGTGGCCGCCGTGGTGGACGACGCCCAGTGGCTGGACGAACTCTCGCTCCAGTCGCTGTCCGACATGGCGGGCCTGCTGATCGACGTCCCGCTGCTGCTGCTGCGCGGGGTGCGTACCGGCCAGGGTGCGGAGCGCGGTGACGGCATCCTGGCGGACTCTTTGCTGCTGGATGCCGACGACGGCGGTGCCCGGGGCAGTGCCGCCCGTGCCGACGGC
>NZ_JBNHGL010000078.1:0-12061 GCF_059091245.1 Arthrobacter sp. Y3225116 | reverse complement strand
CGAAGCGGCCGCCGCCGTCGGCGCCGCCCGTGCCCGTTTGGAGGAAGCCGTCGCGGTGAGGGAACGGCGCACAAAACTGCAGGAACGGGCGGCCGCCACGACCGAGCAGCTCGACGAGAACGGCCGGCAGCTGTCGGCTCTGGCCGTGGCCAAGGCCTCCGCCGATTCCGACCTCAAGGCCGGGCGGGAACGCGTGCGGGAACTCGAGCAGAAGCTGCGCGAGGCCGGGCCGGCCGGAGGCAGCCTGCACGAACATGCGGCCTCGCTGTCCCGCCTCGACCAACTGCTGGCCGCTGCCCTGGACGTCCTGGGACAGCACCGCCACTGTGGCAACGCGTTGGAGCAGGCCGAAGCCGATCTGGCCTCGGCCATCGGGCAGTCCAGCTTCGCCTCCGAAGACGAAATCCGGGTGTCCCTGCTGGCACCGGCACAGCTGCAGGAACTGCAGCGGCGCCACACTGCCTACGTCGAAGCAGGCCAGCGGCTGCGGGTGCTGGAGTCCTCCGAAGCCGTCGTCCGTGCCCGCACGGCGCTTGAGAAGGGCGAAACACTGCCGGGGACCGCGGAACTGGATGCGGCACGCGGGGATGCCGCGGTCCTGGACGGGCTGGTGCAGGAGCACCACGTGCGGCACGGGGTGCTGACGGCGTCGCAGCAACAACTTGCCAGCTACCGCCGGCGTTTCGCCGAGGAACAAGTCCGCTTGGCCCCGATCGCGGAACGGCACGAGCTTCTGCAGTCAGTGGCGGACACGGTCAGGGGACTGGGCGAGAACGAACGCAAGATGACGCTCACCACCTACGTCCTGGCTGCGCGGCTGGAGCAGATTGCGGCGGCGGCTTCCGAACGCCTGATTGCCATGACCGACGGGCGGTACACGCTGGTCCACGACGACTCGAAGTCCGGCAACAAGAAGTCGGGCCTGGGATTGCACGTCAGCGACGAATGGACGGGGCAGCGGCGCGACACCTCGACCCTGTCCGGCGGCGAATCCTTCATGGCCTCGCTCGCGCTGGCACTCGGGCTGGCCGACGTGGTGCAGGCAGAGGCAGGCGGCGTGGACATCGAGACGCTGTTCGTCGACGAGGGATTCGGCAGCCTGGATGAGCAGGCGTTGGAACAGGTCATGGATGCGTTGGAGGGACTGCGCGACGGGGGCCGGGTCATCGGCCTGGTCAGCCACGTAGCGGAGATGAAGCAGCGCATCGGCGCTCAGCTCCAAGTCACGAAGGGGCGCCACGGCTCCTCCGTCCGCACCGTGCTCACCGGGGCCGCCTGACCACCGGTATGATGGTTATGTTATCCGGGTTGTGCGCATCGGGAGGCGGGACGATGCGCGGTTCGAACCAACGGAAAAACCGATGACTGCTTCTGATTCCGGCGCGCCCGCCCAGCAACAAGCCCCCGGCAACGACACCTCCGGCCGCCGACGTCGCAAAACCCGAAACCCCTTCGGCCGCTACGCGCGGCTGGCACAGATGGCCGGAACCTCTTTTCTGGCCATCGGATTCCTTGCCCGGCTGCCGCTGGCGATGCTCACGGTCGGCGCCCTGACACTGGTCACGGTCAGCACGGGATCCTACGCATCGGGCGGTTTCGCCGCGGGTGCGGTAGGCATCGGCTCGGCCGCCGGCGCGCCGCTCTTCGGCTATCTTGCCGACCGGGTCGGTCAGCGGCCCGTGCTGCTGGTCGCGGCTGCCGCACACACGTGTGCCATCGTCGTGCTGCTGACCTGCGTCTACATCGGAGGCAGTGGAGCCGGCCCCGTGGCCGTACTTGCGGCGTCCTTCGCCGTCGGGGCCACCTGTCCGCAGGTCGGCCCGCTGGCGAGGGTGCGCTGGATGGCGATGACCCGCAAGGACAAGCCGGTATTGGACACGGCGCTGTCCTACGAGAGCACCGCCGACGAACTGACGTTCGTGCTCGGACCGGCCCTGGTCGGGCTGCTCGCGGCGCTGATTGCCCCGTGGCTGCCCTTCGTGCTGGCCGCCGCCCTGACCGTGACGATGGTGACCGCCTTCGCCGTCCACCCCACCTACCGTGTGGTCGTCCCGGTGACGCCCGGACTGGTCAAGGCGCATCCCGGAGCCGCCGCGGCTGCCTCGCCGGTGCGGATCAACTGGCCGCTGGTCGCCATCCCCGTGCTGGGGATGGTGGCCATGGGCGTGTTCTTCGGCGCAACCCAGAACGCCCTGAGTGCCTTCGGCGGCAGCTTCGGCGCGGCCGACACCGCCGGTTTGCTGTATGCGCTGCTGGGCCTGACGTCGGCCTTCGGCGCGCTGTCCGTGGCCTACTGGCCCGCACGGTGGAAACATTCGAGCCGCTGGGTCGTGTGCGCGGCGGCGATGACGGCGTTCTGCGTCCTGCTGCTGCTGCCCGCCGAAGTGCTGCCGATGATTTTCGTGCTGCTGGTGGTCGGCGTGCCCGTCGGACCCACCATGGTCACCATCTACGGCATCGGAAGCCTGGTCGCTCCGGATGAGCGGCTCGGCACGGTGATGACGCTGCTGGCCAGCGGCGTCGTCCTCGGCTCTGCCATCGGTTCGGCGGTAGCCGGTGCGCTGGCCGAGAACCTGGGACACTCCGGCGCGTTCCTGGTGTCGATCGCCGCCTCAGTCATGCTGCTGGTGCTTGGCCTGGTCGCTGCCGCCGTCGTCCGGCGCCGGGACGCCTGACCGCCGGGACGCCTGACCGCCGCCCGCCTGCTGCCGGGCCGCCCGCCTGCTGCCGCAGCCGTCCGCCGCCGCGGGGCGGGGCCGGGCTCAGTGCAGCTCCGCCTCGATGACCGCGGCTGAGCGCTTCAACGCCTCCGCAATTTGCTCATCCGGTGTGTCGGTCCGGATATAGACCACGGCCACGGCAGCCGGGAGCTGGCCCGGGACGGTGACCGGCACGGCGACCGACGAGACGCCGGGGATGACCTCGTCATGGCTGATGGCATACCCGGCGTCCTTGGCGAGCCGGGCCTCCGGGCGGATCGGCTGTCCCGGAGCATGCTGCTCCCACTGGTCCCGGGTCAGGGCCGACTGGATGGCGATGCCCGGGGCTCCCGCCGCGAAGGAATGCCGGGTGCCCGGACGCTGCACCAGCGCCGTCGTATGCCGCGGCTCCACGGTCAGCAGCGTCACGCAGTCGTGCTGGTCCCAGACCGCGACAAAGGCCGTCATCATCAGGTCGTTGGCCAGTGCTGTCAGCTCCGGCAGCGCCGCCGACTGCAGGTCCCGCGAAACACCCCGGGCGAGCGCGGCCAGGCCGGGCCCCGCCTGCACCCTGCCGGCCGAATCGCGCATCAACAGCGAATGGTCCTCGAGCGTGCGCAGGATCCGGTAGGCGACCGACCGGTGCACCCCCAACGCGTCGGACAACTCGGCGATCGTCATCGGCGACGGCGCCTCCGCGAGGATCTCCAGGGCCCTGATGCCGCGCGACAGGGTCTGCGAGTGCGCCGGGGCGGGTTTGATGGGGGTCTGGCTCATCGGTACATCCTCTGGAAAAGTCCTGCACGGGAGTTGCAGCGGGAACCGGCCCCAGTCTCCTGTGCCGGCCCTCACAGGTCCCATTGTTCTATATCGGGACAAAGCGTCCAACTATAGAACGCAACGGGCGGTGCTGCCGGCTTTCCTGCAAGGGGGAGCGGCGGGTGCGGCGCAGCCCGGCAGGGGGGCGTTATGGAAATGATATGGCGGCGCTATGTGTGGCCCGTCACTGTCCGGTAATATGGCTCCAGTCACATTACCGACCGTTCGGTAACCGTTCTGTGAACTCAACGGAGAAAATATGTCAACGTCAGAAGAGCTGGCAGGCAACCTCAGCCCAGCAGCCCGCCGTGAAGAGCGCAAGGTGCTCGCCGGCACCTTGGTCGGTACCACCATCGAGTGGTACGACTTCTTCATTTACGCGCAAGCCGCCGGCCTGGTGCTGGCCACGTTGTACTTTGCGCCGCTGTCCCAGGAGAGCGCCGGCCTGGCGCAGATCGTAGCCTGGGCGTCGCTGGGTATCAGCTTCCTGTTCCGCCCGCTCGGCGCCATTGTCGCCGGCCATCTCGGCGACCGGATGGGTCGGAAGCTGATGCTGGTCTTTACGCTGATGCTGATGGGCGTGGCGACGGCGCTGATCGGCCTGCTGCCGACATACGACCAGATCGGCATCACGGCTCCGATCCTGCTGGTGGTGCTCCGTATCCTGCAGGGCTTCTCGGCCGGCGGTGAATGGGGCGGCGCTGCCCTGATGTCCGTCGAGCACGCGCCGATCAACAAGCGCGGCTTCTTCGGTGCCTACCCGCAGATCGGTGTTCCCTGCGGCATGATCCTGGCCACCGGCGTGATGTGGCTGCTCACGACCGTGATGAGCGAGGAGCAGTTCCTGGCCTGGGGATGGCGTATTCCCTTCCTGTTCTCGATCGTGCTGATCGTGGTCGGCTACATCATCCGGCGCGCCGTGGACGAGTCCCCGGTGTTCAAGGAGATGCAGGATCGCAAGAAGGAATCTGCCGCCCCGCTGCGCCTGCTGTTCCGGCACAACTGGAAGCAGGTCATCCTCACCGCGCTGATCTTCATTGCCAACAACGCCGCCGGCTACCTGCTGATCGCGTTCTTCGCCTCGTACGCCACCAAGGATGTCGAGGCCGGCGGCCTGGGCATGCACCGCCCGTCCGTGCTCCTGGCGACAACCCTGGCGGCCTTCGGCTGGCTGGCCTTCACCATGTACGGCGGCATCCTCTCCGACAAGATCGGGCGAATCCGCACGTTCCAGATCGGCTATGTCTGGGTGCTGCTCTGGCAGATTCCGATGTTCATGCTGATCGACACGGCGAGCATCCTGCTGATGGGCATCGCCATGTTTGTCCTGACCATCGGCCTGGGCCTGTCGTACGGTCCCCAGTCCGCCCTGTACGCGGAGATGTTCCCGGCCAACGTACGGTACTCCGGCGTCTCCATCGGCTATGCCATCGGTGCCATCCTCGGCGGCGCGTTCGCCCCGATGATTGCCGAACTGCTGCTGGGCCAGACCGGCAGCACGATTTCGATCGGCATCTACATCATGGTGCTGTGCGTGATCTCGCTGGTCGCAGTGTCCGTGGTCAAGGAAACGAAGGGCGCGAACCTTCGGGCCATCGACCCCGAGATCGAGCACCTCAAGCGGCATCCCGAGGCGCACTGACCTCTTCCAAGCAGCGCCAGCTCAGGGCAGCGGGCCGCCGTCGGGTAATTGCACCCGGCAGCGGTCCGCTGTTCTTTAACCTGCCGGCGGCAGCCGCTACCGGGGCAGCGCTGCCAGGACCTCGTCGTCGCTGACCTGGCCGAAGTATTGGTAGGCCTCGCCGACGGCCCTGAAGTTGTGCGGCTGGCGCAGGCAGATCACGGCATCGGCCAGTTTCTCGAGCTCGGCACAGGCCTGCGGCGGGCCCACCGGCACCGCGACGACGATCTCGCGGGGGTCGCTCTGCCGCACGGCGTTGATCGCGGCCTTCATGGTGGCGCCGGTGGCCAACCCGTCATCGCAGAGGATCGTGGTCCGGCCGCGGACCTCCGCCGTCCGGCCGTGGAGATACGCTTCCTGCCGCCGCTTCAGCTCGGCACGTTCCCTGTCCTGGACCTCCTGCAGCCGCCGTTCGCTGTAATTGCGGCGGCGCAGTTCTGCCAGTATCGGTTCCACCATGACGACGGCGGTGTGCCCGCCGTGGGCGGCCAAGGCACCGAAGGCGACCTCCGGCTGGCCCGGTATCCCTAGTTTGCGGACGATGAGCGCGTCGAAGTCGGCGGCCAGCTCTTTCGCCAGCACCGCGGCCACCGGGACGCCGCCGCGCGCCAGGCCCAGCACGGTGACGTCGTCGCGGCCGCGGTATGCTGCCAGTTCGGCCGCCAGTTGCCGGGCGGCATCGGGTCGATCGGCGAAAGGGGCAGGTGCTCCGCTCAACAGTCCCACGGTTTCAGTATCCTCTTGCGTTTCCCGGGTCGCGAGGGGGAGCGGACGCCCGCCGCAGCGGCGGAACGCAACCTGGCGGAAGGTCGGCCGCCCAATGAAGCGGCTATAGCTCAACAGCTCTGATAGACCGCTTAACCTGCATGGGTAGTTCTCCCCATCGCGGGCCGGTTGCCCGCGGGATATGCTCGTGACAACGGTGGGGCTCGGAACGGGGGCCCGCATCGCTTCGGCCGGACTTGGGTCCGGGCGTGGAAGAGCCGGACCCGCAGGATTCCCCCAACGCCTGCCGCTCCGGCTCTTTCGTTTAACGCGGCTGTCGCCCAGGCTCCCACGGTTTGGCAGCGGACCCGTCCCGGCGTATGAATGGTAGGTGACCCAAGCCTCCGACTCCGTTCCAGAGAACCGTTCCGCGCCCCGACCGGCCAGCCCCGACGGCGTCGAGTCCGGCTTCGTGCCGGACCCCGGCCGTTGGCGGATCCTGGCCGTGCTGCTGGTGGCCATCTTCATGTCGCTGGTGAGCGTCAGCATCGTCAACGTGGTCCTGCCGTCCATCCAAATCGGGCTGGGCGCGTCGGACTCGGACCTGCAGTGGGTGCTCTCCGGCTATGCGCTGACTTTTGGTGTGGTGCTGGTGGCCGCCGGCCGCGCGGGCGATATTTTGGGCCGCGGCCCGCTGTTCATCGCCGGCGTCGCGCTCTTCACGCTTTCCTCGGTGGCCGCCGGACTCGCTCCGGACCCGCTCAGCCTGAACATCACGCGCTTTGTGCAGGGCCTGGGGTCGGGCCTGCTGAATCCGCAGGCGGTGGGGATGATCCAGCAGTATTTCCGCGGGGCGGAACGCGGCCGTGCCTTCGGGGCGCTCGGCAGCGTGATTGGCGTTTCGGTTGCCGTCGGGCCCCTCCTGGGCGGAATGATCATTGAGTTCGCCGGTGTCCAGGACGGGTGGCGCTGGACCTTCCTCGTGAATGTACCGGTCGGGGTCCTGGCCATCGTGCTGGCGCTGATGTGGTTCAAGCCTCGGCACAGAGAGGTTGACTCTCCCGGGGCAGAAGACCGCGAAGGCGCCGGCGGCGAACCCCGGGCAGCCAAGCCCGAACGTGACCTCGATCCCGTCGGCGCCGTGCTGCTGGGTCTGGCCGTGCTGGCGCTGCTGCTGCCCTTCGTCGAACGCGGGAGCGGTGCATGGATCTGGCTGCTGCTTCCCGGCGGCGCGGGACTGCTGGCGCTGTGGGCGTGGTGGGAACATGCCTACCGCCACCGCGGGCGCAGCCCGATGGTCGACCTGCGGATCTTCCGTACCCACAGCTTCTCCGCCGGGTCCTTGATCGCCGGCCTGTACTTCATGGGCGTGACCAGCGTCTGGGTGCTGGTGGCGCTCTACATCCAGCAGGGGCTGGGCGGCAGCGCGCTGGAGGCGGGGCTGATCGGGCTGCCCGCCGCGCTGATCGGCGCCTATTCGTCGCACTGGTCCGGCAAGCGGGTGCTGGAGCGGGGGCGGCAGATGATCGTCGTCGGGATCCTCTGCGCGTTGCTGGGGCTGGCGCTGACCATCGCCGTCATCCAACTGGAGGCAGCCGGGCTGCTCAGCATCTGGTGGATGCTGCTGACGCTGTCGCTCATCGGCATGGCGCAGGGCCTCATTATCACCCCCAACCAGACGCTGACCCTGGCCGACGTTTCGTTGGAGTACGCGGGGAGCGCCGGGGGAGTGCTCCAGACCGCGCAGCGCATCGGCACCGCCGTGGGCATCGCGGTGATCACCGCCGTCGCCTTTTCCGTCCAGGCCCAATCAGGCTGGACCGGGGCGATCACCGCCGGACTGGCCGTCACCGCCGCGTCCGTTGTTGCCACGCTCGTCATCGCCGGAACCGACGCCCGCCGCGCCTCCCGCGGGTCCACGCCGCGGTCTCCGCGGGGCTGAGCCGGTCAGCTCAGCCGGACCTCGACCTGCCCCTCGCGGACGCGTGTTTCGTAGGCCGGCTGCTCGGAGCTGGCTGGGCCCCTGACGATGCTGCCGTCAGCCAGGCGGAACCGGCTGCCGTGCCAGGGGCAGGTGATGCACCCGTCGTCGACCTGTCCCTCGGCCAGCGGCCCGCCCATGTGGCTGCAGACGCTGTCCAGCGCCCGGACGGTGCCATCGCTGCGATACAGGACCAGCGACACGTCTCCGGCGTGCGCCAGCTGCGGCCGGCCCTCGGTCAGTGCGCTCTCCGCCAGGACGGGGGTCCACTCGAGGGGACCTTTCCGCCACGCCGTGTGGTTGACGTTGACGCCGCGCGCGTAGCTCAGGTGGCCGCCCAGGTAGCCGCCGGACATCACCAGCCCGAAGCCGCCCAGCGCGAGCACCTTCGCCAGCCCACGGCGCTCGCCGCGGCGGGCCAGGAAGGAAGCGGCGAAGCACACCAGCGCCGCCGAGTTGGATGCGGCGTGCACGATGCCGAGCCGGCGGTCCTCGCCCTGCGTGTCCGACCAGTCGTTGAGCCCGGCCCACGCCGTGGGTACGGCCGTGAGGATTCCGGCGGCGACCAGGAGGTCGGCCGCGGGCTCGGCACGGCGGCCGCCCACCGTGTCCAGCAGCGTGGACATGGTCCAGGCACCGATGGGAAAGTCGGTCAACAACGGATGCAGCGGATGGCCCACGAAGCTGCCGCTGAGGGTGTTCCTGATCGGCCGGGGTCTGACCAACTTGCCCACCAGCCCGGCCACCGGTTCGGCGACCCTGTCCAGAGCCTCGGTTCGTTCTATCCGTGCGACGACGGTGCGCAGAATATTCACGCAGTTTCCCCCATCCCCTGGAACGGTCGGCACCCGGGACCGCCCCGTCGGTCGGGCGCCGGCACCGCGTTTAGGTGCCAGTGTGGCATCCGGCGGCGGGGCGGGCAAGGTTACAGACGCCGCTGGGCGGCTTCCCTGCGGAAGCCGCCCAGCGGCGTCGTGATGTGGTCGAAGACCGGGACTAGACCTGGTTGCCGATCTTGAAGCCCTTCGACGCCTGGCCGCGGAAGGTGCCGTCCTCGTCGTCCTCACGGGTGAAGGAGAACCCGTCGGCGCCGATGGTCACCTCCATCTCGGAGTTGTCGGTGCGCTCGACGACCTCCTGCGGGTTGCCGTCGAGGTCGAGCACCAGGGACGCCTCGGTGTACCAGGACGGGACCACCGGGTTGCCCCACCAGTCGCGGCGCTGGTTGTCGTGGACGTCCCAGGTGATGACGGGGTTGTCCGGGTCGCCGGTGTAGTAGTCCTGGGTGTAGATCTCCACGCGGTGGCCGTCGGGATCCAGGATGTACAGGTAGAACGCGTTGGACACGCCGTGGCGGCCGGGACCGCGTTCGATCCGGTCGGACATGCGCAGGGCGCCCATCTTGTCGCAGATCTGGATGATGTTGTGCTTCTCGTGGGTGGAGAAGGCCACGTGGTGCATCCGCGGGCCGTTGCCGCCGGTCAGCGCGGTGTCGTGCACCGTGCCCTTGCGGTGCATCCAGGCCGCGTAGGTCACGCCGTCGGAGTCCTTGATGTCCTCGGTGACGCGGAAGCCCAGGTCCTCCAGGTACTTGCGGCCGCGCGGGACGTCCGGGGTGACCTGGTTGAAGTGGTCCAGGCGCACCAGCTCGCCGGCCGAGTAGAGGTCGTAGCGCATGTGGAGGCGCTCCACGTGGTCCACCTCGTGGAAGAACTCGTACGGGAAGCCCAACGGGTCCTCCACCCGGAGGGAGTCGCCGATGCCCTTGACGAAGCCTTCCTTGCGGCGCTCGGTGCGGCAACCCAGCTCCTGGTAGTAAGCCTCGGCGCGGTCCACGTCCTCCGGGGAACGCACGCGGTAGGCGAAGGCCGCCACCGCGGCGATCGGGCCCTTGCGCAGCACCAGGTTGTGGTGGATGAACTCTTCAAACGAGCGCAGGTAGATCGCCTCGTCGTCTTCGTAGGTCACGTGCAGGCCCAGCAGGTCCACGTAGAAGGCGCGCGACTTCGCCAGGTCGGTGACCACGATCTCCATGTAGGCGCAGCGCAGGATGTCCGGGGCCGGAACCGAGGGCTTGGGAATTTCGTTGCTCATAATTCTTTCCTTCGAGCGGTAGGGGTAGGTGTTAGGCGTCCGGGATGGCGGCGGCGTCTTCGGCCTTGCCGAAGACCGGGTTGTGCACCTCGCCGAGGTTGATGTGCACGGCCTGCTGGTCGGTGTAGAAGTCGATGGAGCGGTAGCCGCCCTCGTGGCCCAGGCCGGACGCCTTCACGCCGCCGAACGGGGTGCGCAGGTCGCGGACGTTGTTGGAGTTCAGCCACACCATCCCGGCCTCGACGTTCTGGGCGAAGTTGTGGGACCGCTTCAGGTCGTTCGTCCAGATGTAGGCGGCCAGACCGTACTTGGTGTTGTTGGCCAGTTCGAGGGCCTCCTCGTCCGTGTCGAACGGGGTGATGGCCACGACCGGCCCGAAGATTTCCTCCTGGAAGATCCGGGCGTCCGGTGCCACGTCGGCGAAGACGGTCGGCTGGATGAAGTTGCCCTCAGGGAACTCCGCGGGGCGGCCGCCGCCGGCGGTCAGGCGGGCCTCCTGCTTGCCGATTTCCACGTAGGACATGACCTTCTCGAAGTGCTCCGGGTGGACCAGGGCGCCGACCTCCGTCGTCTCCTCGTGCGGGAGGCCGACCTTGACCCGCTTCGCCTGGGCGGAGTAGCGCTCGACGAATTCGTCGTAGATGCTCCGCTGGACCAGGATGCGCGAGCCCGCGGTGCAGCGTTCGCCGTTGAGGGAGAAGACGCCGAAGATGGTCGCATCGATGGCGGCCTCCAGATCGGCATCCTCGAAGACGACGGCGGGGGACTTGCCGCCCAGCTCCATGGACAGGCCCTTCAGGTACGGGGCGGCGTTCGCGAAGATGATCTGGCCGGTGCGGGACTCGCCCGTGAAGGAGATCAGCGGCACGTCCGGGTGCTTGACCAGGGAGTCGCCGGCGAAGCCTTCCTCGCCGTAGCCGTGGACGATGTTGAAGACGCCCTCGGGCAGGCCGGCCTCTTCGAAGATCCCCGGCCACAGGGACGCGGAGAGCGGGGTGAACTCGGCCGGCTTCAGGACCACGGTGTTGCCGGTCGCCAGCGCCGGACCCAGCTTCCAGGACTCCAGCATGAACGGGGTGTTCCACGGCGTGATCAGGCCCGCGACGCCGATGGGCTTGCGGTTGACGTAGTTGGCCTGGCGGCCGGGAACCTTGAAGGCGTCGTCGTGCTGGGCGACGATGAGGTCGGCGAAGAAACGGAAGTTCTCCGCCGCACGCTGGGCCTGGCCCAGGGCCTGCTTGATCGGCAGCCCGGTGTCGAAGCACTCCATTTCGGCCAGTTCCTGGCCGCGGGACTCGACGATGTCGGCGACCTTGTGCAGCACGCGGGAGCGCTGGCGCGGCAGCATGGTGGGCCAGGGGCCGTTCTCGAAGGCGTCCTTGGCGGCGGCAACGGCCGCGGCGACGTCGGCTACCTTGCCGGAGGCAGCCTTGAGGTACGGCTTGTTGGTGACCGGGTCCAGCACGTCGAAGGTGTCGCCGTCGATGGAGTCGACAAGCTTGCCGCCGATGTAGTGCTGCAGGTGGGTGGGCAGGTTGTCCGGGACAAAGTGCTCGGCCATGATGGTCCTTTCCATGGGGGTTGAATGGTCGGTAATCGGTGAGGTCTGGGCTGTGTGTGGTGCTTGGCCGCCGACGACGGCGGGGTGTCGCCGTCGGCAGCGGGCACCGCCTACAGGGGCGAGGGCGGCAAGCCGTCCGCGGCCAGGTAGGCGTTGAGCGTGTTGGTCCGGTGTGCCCGGGCCGCCTTCTCCACCTCGCCGGTGCTGGCACCGGCGTCGATCAAATCCAGCAGATGCTCGTGTTCCTCGACGGAGGAGCGGGCGCGGCCGGGGATGTGGCTGAAGCTGGAGGCCCGCATGGCGTTGAGCCGGTTCCAGCCCCGGTGCACCAGGTCCAGGATGTGCGGGTTCGGGCAGCGTTCGTACAGCCCGGCGTGGAACCGGTCGTTGAGCTGGGTGAACCGGCGCGGATCGAAGTCCTCCAGTTCTCGAAGGCCCACCCGCCGGTCATTCCGTTGCCCAGGACCTCGGAGACCGTTCCGTGGCATGGCAACCGAAGGTAGTTTGCCATGAAGGTGGCG